>VXRD01000144.1 GCA_009838845.1 Gemmatimonadota bacterium
TCATAAACCCGTATTTACCTGTCCATATATTGAGTGGTATTTCAAATAAGTTTCTTGCCTGAATCCACTGGATGCCTGCTTAAAACATGCAGGCATGACGAACGACGGTTGTCATTGCGGCAGGGTTTTAGCCGCAATCCAGTCTATCAAAAAAATGTTAACAGATTGGTTTATGGCTCAAAGTCTATTATTTGACTTTAAGGACAAATCATGAAAATTCTCCGCACAGAACAAAACGTTCCATCTCTTCCAAAACCCAACCAGTGTCGCGTTGTGTACTCCGATAAACTCCCACCCGTTGAACTAATTACCGCAACATTTGTATATGCATTTGACGGAGACCGCTTGCTCATGACACATCTCAAATCGCGCGGCTGGGACCTGCCCGGCGGCCATATTGAATCTGGCGAAACACCTGATCGTGCAGCCCGTCGAGAAGTCTATGAAGAAACAGGTGCCCGTCTAAATCAGATAGACATTTTTGCTCATATCCACATGCACATTGACGGGCCCGAACCCGATGATTATGCTTACCCTTATCCCGATTCCTACATGGTCTTTTACTGGGCACATATTGACACACTTGAAAATTTTAACGAAACCGACGAAGTGAGCGAACGCGGTCTATTTGGCCCTGAACGAACGCGACAAACCCATTATATCACAAACAACCGGGAACTCTATCGCGCTGCATTTGAATGCGCCGTTGACCTGACCCCCAAACCCGAAGCCCCCTGGAAACACAAAGCCTTTGCCCTCATCCTTCGTCTAGATCATTCGGGGTACAAACTCCTCGCTCTTTTGGGGTATGCCCCTTGTATTGAAAACCCGCCTCCACTGCGTTTTCCCGGCGGGAATTTGGACCCGGGAGAAACACCCGAAGAAGCTATGTATCGCGAACTCTACGAAGAATCGGGCCTGGGACGCTTAAAAATCCTTCGCAAACTCGGCGTTCACCACTATTACAAATACTACATCCAATCCAATGTCGAACGGCATGACTATCTACTCCTCGCCCCGCGCAACACACCCGACCAATGGTCTCATGTTGTCACAGGAAAGGACGCCGACGCCGATTACACCTTCAACTACCAGTGGATAGGAGCAGATGAAATCGACAGCCTCTCCGACGAACTCAACACATTTGTCACACCCGAACATATTCCCGAACTATTCAAATGAGTAGCCTCGAGATTTTTTCAGTAGTAAATCCCACTGATATCCCACCCAAAGACAGACACATCTACCCATCCAGTCCCGTCTCCTTCTTCTGCATTAATCTCAACACCCTCGCACGCCAGCAACACTCGCTGATTATCCACATGCGGCGTCAAACACCCTTTTGAATCCAAAATGCGATGCATGGGATACGTCTGTCCCGCCACGCGCTTCATATACGTAGGCAACACGCGGTAATACGAACGCGACACCCCCAGAACATCCACAATCTGTTTATACGTCATCACCTTCCCAAAAGGAATCTGTTTTACAACCCACAAAAATCGATCCAAGGTCTGATCAGGCACGGGATCATAACACCTGGACAAAACCCTGACCGGATCGCCTTCACAAACGACACCCCCGGTCAACACCACAGCCAAAAACCCCCTCTGATTCTCCAATGACTGAATCGGTTTTACGCCCAACGTCCCGATATACTTGCACACCTCACAATGATACGTCAACCGAACTGTAGCGGAATCCCCGAACTGCAAAACCGAACCCGACGGCAAATCGTCCAGCGGCAACCCGGCAACAACGACATTTTCCCGCAAATCACCCGGCTGCAATTTGAACGCCTGCAGAGTCTCCAGAGCAACCAAAAGCACCTGCCGCGGACCAACACCGCCTGCATTCGCATCACCTGCAATGCCAAAACGAGCGCGCAGCAAAAATTTACCATCGCGCGGTCTGGACAAAGGCAGTCCCTTCTCCGTCTTCATGAACAGAGAAATGACGCGCCCCTGTGTATCCATCTGCACGCTTTCCATTACTCCGACATCCATCCACCTGCGACCCGCGCCAATTCTTCCATCACGGGTTCATCGGTATTTCGCCGCTTCAAAATTTTAAATCCGTGATCCGCGGTATCCACCACATGAAGCGTCGCATTCTCCAGATTGCCCACCACCGGTTGCAACAGTTCTAAATTCGCCATCTTATCCCGCTGACCCGATAAAAACAGCATCGGCACGCGCACATCCTTCAAATGCTCGGCGCGCTCTGTATTTGGCTTGCTCGAATACAGCGGAAAAGCGAAAAACACAATACCCTTCAGCCCGTCAACAGGTTCTTCCGCACAAGCCATCGAAACCATCCGCCCGCTCATCGAATGTCCACCGGCAAAAACTGGCAACCCACGCGCCTGCTTCATCCCCATCTCTATAGCCCCACGCACAGTTGCCAACCGCACCTTCTCCCCATCCATGCCACCACCGCCCCTCTCCGAATAGGGATAATTAAAGCGCAAAGTCGCAATCCCCACATCGTTCAACGCATCGCTCAGTTCCTGCATAAAAAGATGCCGCATATTCGTACCCGACCCGTGACCCAACACCAACAATGTCTTTGCCCCGCGCGGTCGCGCATACAAAGCCGACACCTCACCCTTTTCCTCAGTCGCAATAAATTTCAACTCCTTCGGTTCAACAGCCATTTATGTCTCCTTTTGCCACGCAATATGAGAAGCCCGCGGCGTAGCGCAAAGGGGACCGCCGCGATCATCCGTCAACTTTAGCTTTACAACAATGGGATCGCCCGATTCCAGCGCCCGATTAACCTGCGCCCAATCGAGATGCCCAAGGCGAATTTTGAGCCGCCGAAACATCTCAAACTCACCGGAATCTCGCACCACCCCCCAGGAAAGATAAAAAAAGCGATCCGCGGGCCTGCCCTGTGCATAAGGACCCAAAAAATTGGGTGAACCATCGGGTTTCTCGCCAACCCTGAACTCGGGATAAAATACGACTTCGCGACGGTCTGCAGGAACCTGATCAACAACCTCTTTGCCATGCTGTATGCCGAGATAAACAGGTTCTTTAACCTCGGGATCGTGACCGTACGGATCTTCAAAACGCGTACCGGGCAATTCGGTACAAATCACTTTCAATTTCAGTTGGTTGTTTATCATGCACCACCTCTTTTCAGAACTTGCACCAAATGATATAACTAAGTATAGTATAAAAATTTGTTTATATCGCCCAATTCTTTAAAATATCGCGAAAGGAGACGCATGCAACCCAACATCATCTTGATCAACTGTGACGACCTCGGCTATGGTGACCTCGGCAGTTACGGCTCAACAATCAACAAAACGCCAGCACTAGACAAAATGGCTGCAGAAGGCATCAAATTCACCGACTTCTACATGGCATCTCCCGTGTGTTCACCCTCTCGAGGGGCCATGCTCACGGGCTGTTATCCCCCCCGCATTGGCTTTGGCTCTTTTGACGGGCGCTGGGTCCTCTTCCCCGGCCAGGGTGTGGGATTAAACCCCAGCGAAATCACCATCGCCGAACTCCTCAAAAACAAAGGCTACGCCACCAAAATAGTCGGCAAATGGCACTGCGGAGACCAGCCAGAATTTCTGCCCACCCGCCACGGATTCGACAGCTATTACGGCATTCCCTATAGCAATGACATGGGCATACAAAAAGAAGACGACAAAAATCCACCTCTGCCCTTATTGCGCGACGAAGAAGTCATCCAGGCACAACCCGACCAGCGTGGCATCACCGAACGCTACGTCGAAGAATGCGTCCGCTTCATGCGCGACAACAAAGATCAGCCCTTCTTCCTCTACCTCGCCCACATGCATGTCCATCTGCCCCACTATCCCCCCGAAGCCTTTGTCCGAGAATCGGAAAACGGCGTATATGGCGCGGCCGTCGCCTGCATTGACTGGGCAGCCGCCGTCATCTTCGACGAACTCAAAACTCTGGGACTCGACGACGACACCCTCGTCATCTTCACCAGCGACAACGGCTCTCGCGCCCGCGACGAAGGCGGCAGCAACAGCCCTTTGCGCGCCACAAAAGGCACCACCTGGGAAGGCGGTCAACGCGTACCGTGCCTCATGCGCTGGCCCGGCAAAATACCCGCAGGCGAAGTGTGCAGCGAACTGACGCTATCCATGGACTTTTACCCCACACTTGCAGTTCTCGGCGGTGCAGAAGTGCCCACCGACCGCATCATCGATGGCAAAGACATCCGCCCATTCATGTTCGCAGAAAAAGGCGCGACATCGCAACACGAATCCTTCTTTTACTACAAACGCAACAGCATCGAAGCCGTGCGGAGCGGCAAATGGAAACTCCACATCCGCAAAGACGACCAGGAAATCCGGGAACTCTACGACCTCGCAGCCGACATCGGCGAGACCAATGACATCAGTGATCAACACCCCGATATCGTACGGGATCTCAGAGCGCAAATTGACGCCTGTCGCAAAGACCTCGGAGACGATGCCGCGGGTATAACGGGCGAAAACATCCGCCCCGCTGGCCGCGTTGAAAACCCCGACACCCTCACGCATCTCGACCGCGACCACCCCTATATGATCGCTATTTACGACCTCAAAGAACGGGGTTAATATGGCCCTTACACCCGAACAGATCGCCCAGTTCAAAGCATTGGGATATATCCTCGTGCCCAATCTAATCGATCCCCCGGTATTGGACAATTGGCGCGCGCAAATTCGCGCCAAATTCGGCGATCTCTCTGACCCCGCCCAACAAAACGCCGCAGGACCGCCCCAACAACACCGCGAAGACATCACCATATTGAGAGGCTTTCGCTTTTCGCCAAAAGAAACACAACTCGTCAACCAGCCCAAAGTCAAAGCCATTGTCGATCACATGGGCGGCGGGCAATTTTGCGGAGAAGACGGCAACCTGCGCCTGCTCTGGCCCGAACCCAAAAGCGAATGGTGCTTGCCAGAGCGCGGGCACATCGACGGTTATCTCGGCAGACGGCGCACCATGCCTTTTCTCCTCGGATTGGCGACCTATATCTACGACGTGGAACCGCGCGGCGGAGGCACCGTCTTCTGGCCGCGCAGCCATATCAAATCATGGGAATTTCTTCGCAAACACCCCAATCACCTCAACCACAGCTTTAGAGAACACCCCGAATATCTCAACCTGGTCAAAGATATTCAACCCGTTGAACTGCATGCAAAAGCAGGCGATGTCATCTTCTGGCACTGCAACATCCTGCACGAAACCTCCCAAAACACCAGCAATAACATCCGCTATGGTCTTTTCGCCCGCCTCCCTCACAAAGACCAGGAGGCATTCCGAGACGAAATACCCGATGACCTCTGGAAACGCTGGCGGATATAGGTAAGAGGTAAGATATAAGAGGCTCTGCCAAAGTCGCCTGACCCAAAGGCGAGAAAAAAATAAAGCAGGTTAGCTGGTGAACCTGGCCGTTCAAAGGGCACTCGTATCAAAAAAACAAACCGCCATTACCGTTCGTCTCTTTCTTCATTCACAATCTTTGCCATAGACCCTTTGAACTTAGAAGTGATTCTGAGCACTTCCCTCATTGAGGCCGCATCATCCGCAGTGTCGCGGCTCAAATCCAATCCCCACAAGTCATCCTCATGCAGATCGTCCAATGATTCCCGAGAATGATTGGATTCTTCGAGTTGCTTTTCAAGCCTTCGCTTAACTTCCTTCAAATCATCGGGGGGAAGTTTGCAGAGGGTATCAATGAGTTTTTCGAGGTTACGATCGGCGTCTTTGTCAATACCAGTCATCTTTTCTCCTAAAAAATTTGGCAATGGCTTTATAGACCACCTTTAATACGATACCATACTTCTGAAATGAAGCAACCAGGAAACAAAAAGGATTCGCGCCAACAAGTAAATAGTTACTAACTCACGTTACGCAAGAACCACCGCGGCAGCCACCTGGTCAAGCGGTACATATCTTTCACCTGACTGCCCATTCATGGCTCAAAATGTACCCTCTCGCCTTTCATCTGTGCCCTTCCCTGTTTTCACAAGGACATGCCTGCGGATTAAATTCAGGTTGTGAACAAGTGTGCAATACAGCATATTTAAAGCAAAATGCGGTGTTTAGATGTCTGCCAATACAAATTATCGCTCAATTTCTGGAGAATTACCATTTTTTGGCCTGCCATTTGCTTTGTGTCTGACTGTTGCGCGTGTCCCACGCTTTCACCCCATCAGACGCGAGGCATCTTACATGGCAGACATTGACACTATATCCAAATACCTGATTCAACACTATCCCGACCACTTCGCCTGCTTCGCCCTCGCGCGAGACGATGTCGAGGTCATTGAGATCATCGAAACAGAGCAACCCACGGTCAGGGCACGCCGGGCAGACAGCTTCATTCGCGTGCGTATCGATGGTCAGGAGGCATTAGTCCACAACGAGTTTCAAACGACCGACAGCACCAATCCACCCATGCCGCGTCGCATGGCGGGCTATATCGGATACGCCATTGAGCATCACGGTCTGCCGATCTATTCCAATGTCATCTACCTGCGTCCCAATGCGGGACAGAACGATCTGGGATATTACATCCAGGAGGTTCCCGGCTACGAAATCGCGATTCGGTATCGCGTGATCAGACTGATCGAGATAGAAGGCCAACCCATCCTGAGCACGGGACATTCAGGGCTGATCCCATTCACGCCATTGATGAAGCCACCTGACGGGATGGCCTCTGATGCGTGGTTGCATCAGTGTATTCACACGGCTCGGACGCGCCCCATCGCTCGGTCATATAGGGCGGATTATCTCGCTGGCATGGTGGCCTTGAGCGAGTTAGTGTATGATTCTGAAGCCATTTCTGCTGTTATTTTTCAGGAGGACATCATGGATATCATCCGCGAATCATCTCTTTTTCAATCCCTTACCCAACAAAGCAGAGAGGAAGCCAGAGAGCAGGGCCTTGAGCAGGGGGTCAGGCAACGCGCCATTGAAGATCTCCTCGACGTGCTGGAGATCCGATTTGATATGCCCGAGACACACCCCCTATCCACTCGCATTGCCGCCATTGACGATTTACAACGCCTCAAGCTGTTGCTCCGTACGGCGGTACAGGTGCCCGATCTCGACGCATTTCAGCGCGTATTAGATGCGTAACGTGATTTCCATAAACCTGACGAGATACAGGGACACCGCGTAACATCTTACCTCTTGACCCCAAAAACTCAGATATTTATACTTTCTGTGAGACGCTCACCTTTGAAAGATGTTATATAATTTTTTTCATACAGATATAAAAATAGGAAGTGGTCATGG
>VXRD01000145.1 GCA_009838845.1 Gemmatimonadota bacterium
TTTGTGGGTTTTGTGGGTTTTGTGGGTTTTGTGGGTTTTGTGGGTTTTGTGGGTTCTGACCCTCGCCGCCAGATCCGTCGTTGTCCTCAACGATGACGGTCGCGATGGATGGGTCGCCTACTTCATAGCCTGTTCTCTTCAACAGTTCCGCGCTTATCTCGCCATTCGGTTCCTCTACTTGATCATCTTCAGTATTGACTATTATTGTGGCGGTGGCCTGGTTGGCGCTGAAGTTGACTGTGTGAATGCCCACGTCCGGTGAGCCGCTGATGAAATCGCCGATCTGGCTGACGCGCACTTCTGCAATTAGTGGAGCCGTCGGGACAGGGTCCATTGTGATTCTGAATCTCTTGGTCTGACCTTCGATGATGGTTGGAGGATTCGTGTCAATTGTTCCGACTGGCATTCCACCCACGACTGCTGTCAATGCGCTTTCCAAATAGCATGTGCCGTTATTGAAGGTTACCCGAACTTTCAGTCGGTGACCATTATCGGCTGTTTGCACTGTGTACGTACTGCCCATCTCACCAGAGATGGGATTTGAACCCCGGTACCATTGATAGCCTGTCACACCGCTGAGGCCATGGGAGACTGTTAATGTTTGACCCACCTCGGGCGTACCGCTGATGGTTGGGGCTCCTGTCGGTTGCCAATTTGTGGGCTTATAAACCTCTATGGTCACCGAAGATGGGTCGCCCACTTTGTAAGCCGAATCCCCAGTACGTGATGCCTGTGGAATGTTATCTCCATAGTAGTAGGCATCAAAGAGAAAGGCTTCAATTTTGCGTCCCGGCGTGTGCCCACAGGTCTCTTCCTGCACGCGAAAAGAATACGATCTCTCCCCAGGTGGATGCCTGTTGTCCGACTGCCGATGAAGGATTTCCACCATCGGTTCCCAGTCGGTAATATCCGGCAGGTGTCCGCCCACCCGGAAATCCACCCGATGCCTGTAGTCGTGAGGTTCGGTGCGCTTCATTGTGAGCGTCACCCTGTCGCCTATTGCGACCCGCGTTTGGTTTGTGTGAAGCGTTACTACCGGAAGCGGAGCAACCGTCATCGGCGGATTCTCATCCGCATCCTCGTCAATCACCTGCACGGACGCGCTTCCATTTTCACCGATCGTGTAGCCTTTCCCTTCTTTTATATCTACGTGTACGTTGCCCCAGTTTTCGTCGTCCGGATTCTCGTCAAAATCTTCGGTTGGCACTGTCAGAGTGTATTGGCCAGAGGTGCCGACGGTGATTGTTGTAGGGCGGGTGTAGCTGTTGGGGATGGTATTGCCCGTCACTTCTATGTTTACTCTCAGGTTGCTGGTTGGGGCTGGTGTCACCGATATGATAAATGTGGCGCTTTTGCCTTCCATGATGCTGGTAGGGCTTGACTTAATTGTCACTTCCTGAGCGTCTGCCGCGATTGGCAGTGCCAGCATGAGGATGATGGCTGTCAGGCGGGTGCGGATGATGTGCGAGAAGATTTGTTCAATCTGTGAGAACATTTTTTTCGGTCCGTGAGGTTCTCATGAGGAAACTATGTTTCACGATTCTTCATCGCGGTCCAGATCAATGGCTACGGAGTTGATGCAATAGCGCAGGCCCGTGGGGGCGGGTCCGTCGTCGAAGATGTGGCCCAGGTGGGCGTCGCAGCGGGCGCAGGTGACTTCGATGCGGCGCATGCCAAAGCTCAAGTCTTCGTGCTGGTTGATGCGTTCGGGGTCAATGGCGTCAAAAAAGCTGGGCCATCCGCAGTGCGAGTCGAATTTCTGGTCTGAGCGGAAGAGTTCGGCATTGCAACATGCACAGCGATATACGCCTTCTTCACGGCAGTCCCAGTACATGCCGGTGAAGGCGCGTTCCGTGCCTTTTTGACGACAGACGTAGTATTGTTCGGGCGTGAGTTGTTCCCGCCATTCTCGGTCTGTTTTGGTGATTTTTTCGTCGTTCATTGGGGGGTAGATCCTTTTTTATCTGCTAATCCTTTTCAAGATGCGTTCGATAGCGCCGTCGGCAAGTGCCTGCATTTCTTCGTCGGTGCGATCCTGGATGGGATGGGCGACAAAGATGCGAGCGGGATTAAATCCCAGGGCGGTGGATTGGGCATCGGCTGCTTCTCGGAACGGCTCGGATGCGACAAAGACGGTGGGTATGCCGCGCGCTTCCAGGTTGGTCGTGTCGTGCACACTGCACGTTGTGCAGGACCCTCAATCGGCCAGGCCTTCGACGACGATATCGCATTCGGTGGCGATTTGTTGCTGGAGTTCGACAGGTGCCGGGCGCGTGAATGTGGGTTTGATGTAGCGGTTGACTTTGAGGTTGCGCTGTGTGAGATGCGTTTCGATGCGGTCGAGGAATACGTCGCCCCGGCTTTTGGATATGTCGAGAAGCCCGATGGTCAGTCCGTCGAGTGATTGCGGGCGTTTTACCCGTTCTCTCTGTGCTGGTTTTTGTTCGGATGTGGGGTCGAGCAATTTCATGGCGTGATCTCCTTTGTGATGGATTGGCTGCCTCCCCAACTGCTGATGAGGGCAGAGAATAAGCCCGCGTCTCCGCCTGCGCGGACGATGTGCAATGTGTTGTTGCGAAATTTGGGTATTGTTTCGTTGTCTTTTGTCCGTTGTTTTGAAATGCCTTCAGGGATGCCGCCCGCGCCTGAGAGCAGTTCTGCGACGGGGAGTTGGAGGTACTGATTTAGTGTGTCGCGGAATCGGGTTTTTGACCAGCCTGCGTCTGCATATCGGCGGGTGTGTTCTGGCGATATGACGAGTACGGGTGGCGGGCTATTTGCGTGTTTGGGATGGCCATCGGCTTTGAGGCAGGCGGCGAAGGATCGGCACAGGGCGTTGGGATCTCGGGATGCCTGATCCATGATGGGGGTGACGCCGCTGGCTGCAAAGAGCGAGACTGTGGATGCGTCGGGTGAGAATCCCCTTTCGACGGCGAGGGATTCCCAGGGGGAATCGTCTTCGCGTTCGGCAAAGCAGAAGGTGTATTTGCCCGGGTTGCCGAGCGTGGCGCGATCAATGCCTCCGGGGACGCCGCCGCCGATGTTGCGGATGACGAGTTGAAGGGCGCGTCCGATGGTCGCGTTGGCGCGGTTGCCCTGCCCGAGCGCATTGACCCGCGCGTTCATGCCGATTTCGCGTGTGATCGGTCCGTTGACGACGATCATGGGGCCTGCAAAGAATGTGGTGGCGAGCAGTCCGTGCATGCAAAAGGCCTCTGTGAGTGCGGTTTCAACCGCTGCGAGTACGACGGGGAGATATTCGGGTTTGCATCCGGCGAGGACAGCGTTGATGGCGACTTTTTCTACGGTGCATTTGTTGTAATTGGGGGGGACGATGCCCACCAATTCGTCGGGGGAGCGGGTCGTTCCCGATAGCATGCGCATGATGCGTTCTTCGGTGGGTGGCACAACGGGCAGGCCGTCGCTCCAGCTGCGCTCAAAACAGGTTTCTATTTCGTCTTCGAGAGCGCCGACTTCAATACGCCGGGCGGCGAGTTCGGTTTCGCCAAATTGGACGGCGAGTTTTTCAGCTATGCCCGGTTCGATGCTTTTTGATCCGCATCCCGGGCGCGATTCGGGCAGGTCTGCGCCGAGGGAACTGAGTTCTGATACGGATTCCCAATCGCCGCGATGCCATCCAACAGTTCGCGCCACTTCTCGGCCATTTTCAAAACGGAGCAGGGTCGGTACGGTTTCGATATTGAGGCGATACGAGTGTTCCAGACCGGTGTCGTCAATAAGGTTTGCAATCCCAGTGGGAAAATCGGGATTGTCCTGGGTGTAAACCGCGAGTGAATCGTCCCGCTTTCCAATTTGTCTAAGCACAGGTGCAATGAGGGTGCAGGTCGGGCAGTCCTGTTTCACCACGGCTATTAAGCTGTGTGTGCTCATCTATTTTTCCTTTTAAAATATTTTTTGCGTAGATTGTCGTAATTTACCGATGTTATGCCATTATCAGGTACGGCAAGACACAAAGAGTTCTGTTAGAAAGACAGTTATGCGCTGCAATTTGATGCCCGCCCCTTCACGCTTTTCAAGAGGGATTTCTTGCTACATAAGTACTTATCTGCAATATCTATGCCAATGTGAGGCTGTTCGGGCGATCACATTCACAAATAATTGTTTTTATTTAATGTATAATGACAAAAAAAGAAAAAATCAGGCAGAGGAGTTTTTACTATTAGACGATATAGCGTCTAATTTTTATGACCAATGGCCGATATACAGATCAATGGTCGAAATAAAAACTATGAGAGGGGATATAGGGGATATACAAGATATTGCGGGGAAATGAAGCAATGGACTGATAATGTAGAACATGTTGCGTTTTTAGGGAAGAAAAAAATGCAGGTTTTTCAAGCACAAAAAAAAGTGATCATATCTATAATAACCCGATACAATACATTCTTGACAAGTGCGCGATATATCATTACCCAAAATATGATATCACTGGATACTTGAACGCCACCTTATCACAATCTTATGGCATTTGCACAACCACAACCCGAACCTGCGCGTCCGCAGCGTATTACCTTCCGGTCCATTGTCCTGGGTGCGGCTACTGCGGCATTGCTCAATATTTACAGCGACTACACGGGCATGATTTTGGGATCAGCTTCGCTGGTTAAGTCGCAGTTGTCCATGGCTATGCTTTTGCCCTTTGTCGCGTGGCTCGTGATCAATCTCATTCTAAAGCTGGCATGGCCGCGCATGGCTTTACGGGGTACAGAACTTCTGGTTATTTACAGCATGTCGTGGATTGTGGGCACGGTTTCGGCAAGTGGGTGGACGACCTACTGGGGTGGTATTGTCAGTACGCCGTTTTATTACGCTTCGCCCGAAAATCGATGGGAAGAGGTCCTTTTTGACATTTTGCCGTGGTGGTGTTTGCCGCAGGCAGCGCCTGAGATTATTCGGACGTATTACGAGGGCCTTCCAGATGGCGCGAGTATTCCCTGGCGCGGATGGCTGGCTTCTCTGCACTGGTGGTTCGCCGTGTCTATTGCCCTTGTTGTTGCTGGGTTGTGCCTTGCGGTCATTTTTCAAAAGCAATGGGAGGAGAACGAGCGTCTCACTTTTCCGCTCGCGGCTTTTCCGATTGCACTGACCGAGGGCTTTGATGAACCCGGTCGCGTTATACCCGGTATTTTTCGGAATAAACTCTTCTGGGTGGGGTTTTTTATTGTTTTCGGTGTTTTTGTCTGGAATATTCTCGGTTATTTTGCCATCAGTTTGCCCCGAATTGGCATTTACGACGGTTATTTGACCAAAGAGGTGCCCATTGCGCGCAATTTTCCATCGTTCTATTTGCGTATTCTGCCCCCTGTTTTGGGCCTTACTTATATGTGTAATCTGGATATCCTCTTCAGTTTCTGGGCTTTTCGCCTTATCGCTATTGTCAAAGAAGGGGTGATGGCTCGCACGGGATTTAATGTGGGTCTTTCCGGGCAACAGGCAGAAGCGAGTGAGATTCTGATTCTGGAATCTCACGGTGCTTTTATTTTTCTGGCGGTGTGGGCGGTATGGGTCGCGCGAGGCCATTTGCGCGATGTTCTTCGCGCAGCCGTGACGGGAGAGGCTGATGACGGTCTGGTATCTTATCGTCTGGCATTGGTCGGGTTTATTGCGGCGACTATTTTTGTCTTTGGCTGGTTCATCGCGGTGGGTTTGTCTCCTTTTCTCGCTCTTTTTCACCTTTTACTGCTTTATGCAGCGTATTTTACTGTGGCGAAATACACCGCGGCGAGCGGTTTTTCTTATCTTTTTCCGGTTGGGGGCAAGGGGGGGCAAATTGTCGAGATTTTTACGGGGACTGCAACGCTCACGCAACAAAATACCGTTGCATTGGGCGTGATTAATTCGAGTGCATTTTTTGGCAATACGCGCATTCCCGCATGGCCCGCGTTGCCTCATCACCTCAAACTTTTGGGGAATGACGTCCGCCGCCGATGGGTTTTCTGGATCGTGCTGCTGGCTTTTGCCTCGGGGTTCTTCGGGTCTTGTCTTTTTATTGTCGATTTGCTGAGTGGTTT
>VXRD01000146.1 GCA_009838845.1 Gemmatimonadota bacterium
TCTCCATGGTCACATCTTTGTAGAGATTCAACAATATATACTATAAAACAAAAAGTTAAAACTTGTTTGAGCCAACAAAAAATCACACCATTCGGGAACCTTTCCAGCCCTTAAAAGTAAAAGAATATGCGACAAAGCGTGTCGCAAAAATATCGGCGTTGACTCCTATACCCCGGCTGAGTCAACGCCGTTACTCTTTCTTGGAACTCTTTTCTGTACAAATGCGTCTAATCCGGTACCATGCAACATCCCTTGAGGCGTTGGTTATACCCTCCCAACCAGCGCCTCTTTTTTATTTATAAACAAAAAAAGCCTTTGAGGGCTCCCTCCCGACACCCTCAAAGGTTTGTAACTCTGCTACAAAAGCAAAATAAATTCCAAAAATAACCCTGTCAATAAAAAAAGCGGGCTGCCAACAGCATTCTATTTATCGGGAGGGAGGAAATAAACAGAAATGCTGAGGCAACCCGCTGTACATAAAACATACCCAACTACAAAAACAACGTCAAGAGTATAGAAGAAATTAATTATTGTTCGCGGTAAAGGTTTTACCGCTCACGAAAAACGACGATACTTCGCCTCCTTTAGTGTTCGTAACCGAACACTAAAGCCATTCGCTCTGCGAATGGTCGTTTATTCAAGCAGAGTCTGAATATCAAAAACCGTTGTCCTGCCCATGATATCCCCCCGCCTCAACGCGTCTTTAATGCGATCAACATCCCCGTAAAAAAGCATCAAAAAATTTTTGACCTGATAGTTCAACAGTCGCCTGAAAACGCGGCGAATATCCTCCTCTGTCACCCCATCAATAGCCGATTCGTATTCCTCCAGCGAAAGAGCGGGCACCCCATCGCGGTCATAGCGCACTTGCTGGCTGAGCCTGGTCTGTGGACCGAGTTGCAAATGATACGCCCGCTTGAGCCTTTCGCGTCCTTTCTCCACCTGCGCCCAAAAATCTGGCTCAGACAAACAATGGTGCATCAACCGAAACATCTCGGGAACAAGCTCAGGAGTATAAACATCGCGAGGATCAGCCCAAAAATGCAGTATTGGCGGTGATGTCCATTCCGGAATACTCACGCCAATCGAATAACACCAGCCTTTCTGGTCTCGAAGCCGAATAAACAAGAGCCGGTTTAGCGCATTGACCAGAACCGCTTGTGCAAACCAATCCTCGTGCGTGCGGGGCAAGCCATTGGTTATCCAATTGCAAAGATCAGTTAGATGACTACTTTGAGAAATTAAAACATGCATGCCCGTAATTTCTTTGCGTTTTGGTCGAGGATGTGGCGAAAAACCATCCCGAGGTCGGTTATCCGTCATCACGCGCAAACTCCGTTCAATTTCCGACTTACTCAGATCGGAAGTCACTCTAAAAAAGAGGACTTGTGCGCGCAAGGTTTGATCCCAAAATTGTTGCAAGTCTTGCACAGTCAAATTTTCAAGTGCTGTGCGCGTGCCTACTCGCCGGTCTTCATCGTATTTGTACAGGTGATGGCGCAAAGTCTCTGTCACATCACGGTCATCGATATAATCCTCAAATTTGTCTATGATCCGTGCCCGTTCTCTGTTCAGCAGTTCTTCAGAGAATCTGAGATCTTCCATCATCGCTTTCAGATGTCTCAAAGCCGCATCCAAATTTTCACTAAACACAGTCAGGTTAACGGTGGTATATAAGTTAGAAATATTGAACCATAACTCTGCCCCAAGCCGATCCATCTCTTTTTTGTCTTCCCTGTATAACGCCAGATTAATTAGACGAAGAAAAGCAAAAGACAAACCGCGCGTATCCATTGTCTCCTGCAGATTCCCCCCTGTATAATACCTCATTGAAAGCCGCGTTTGCGGCACGCGCGCATCCTGCACGTAATATATTTTGTGATTGGGAATTTCCGCATCTGCTGCTGAAACACTACAAAGGACTGCCAATAATCCAACCGCAAGTACTCGCCGTCGCCAGTACCAGTATCCCCCCACACCTGCGAGCACCCATACAATACCCACATAGAGCCACACGTTCCATGATGATGCTGACTCCTCAAAAGAGACCAGGACAAAGGTATGGGGCGGCTGGTCCAAAAGATATTGCTTTGCCACCCGCTTGACATCGGCCACCGTAACGCCATCGAGATTCTGCATCCACTTGAGATCAAAAGCAGGGTCATTGAAACAAATAAATCCAAAAGAGATCGCATTTGCCAGACGCGTATGACTGGTTATCATGCGATATAAAACTTTCCGCGCTTCATTTCTCGCTACCAAAAGATTTTCTGCTGAAAAAGAATCAACAGCCGTTTGAATAATTTGTTGCATAGCTGAAACTACGGGTTCATAACGCGTATCCGAGGGTAAATCGGCTTAAAAATAATATATACTTTTATCGCGCATATTGAGAAAATAGGAATTCACTCCAAGCACTTTTCCCGAACCAATTAGTCTTTGCCGCGCAAGAGAATATTCACCCTCAAAAAGAGATAGGTCAAACAAATAAAAAGGATAGGTGTCTGGATGCGTATCTGTTGGAATATGCCAGACACCCCAAACAGAAGAATGCAGATCAGTTGTAGATTGCAGGGAATCCTGGGGGACAGATGCGACATCCAGCGTGTCAACATCGTCTGGAATAAACCCCTCGTCCTTTGGAATCTCCCCAAAATGTTGGACTACAACGGGCAAAATATCAGCCCCTTTTACATCGCCTACAATTACAAGACACGCATTATTCGGTACGTAATAACGCTTGTGAAATGCGGTCGCTTCCTCCAGAGTAAAAGTTTTAATCGTATCTCGATGGCCCAGAATATCGTACTGATAGGGATGCCCCGCAAACATGCGGGCATATAGCTTTTTATATAAAAGCCGACGCGCAAGACTTGCACTTCTCGCCCATTCAGCCAGAACGACCTCTTTTTCGAGATCGAATGCTTCCTGCGAAACATCAAACCGTGTCATACCCCGTGCAAAATAGGCAATCAGTGTATCCAGCTGCGCTTTGGGAACAGTCGCGTAGTATTTTGTACCATCTTTAGACGTACTGGCATTGGCGTGTGGCGCACCCAAAAGATAGAGCGATTCTAAGAATGAGCGATCCAGCGCGAGGTGCTCGACCAGATGCGCCATGCCCTGCCTGCCGGGTGCTTCGTGAGAAGACCCCACGCGATAGGCAATTTGGCACGTCACGACGGGTCGGGTATCGTCTTCCACAATCGCAACCTGAAGACCATTGGCGAGGCGATAGTGCTGGAGAGAAAGGGAGCCAGCAAGCGAAACATCGGCGACCTTTTGATAGGGCGGCGAACTTGCCAGCGCGTGCATCGGCAAAAGGCAGAGCAAAAGAGGAAAATATACGGAACGCATTACAAAACCCTCGGTAGTCAGCTAAAAACCTCCTGGATCGCGGCTTTAAGCATGCCGCGATGACAATCGCTTATTAATACCAAAATTTTCCAACGTGTGCAACGCCCAAAAAGCCTCTGGCAGTAAAAAAAGACATGCGCATCACGGGGATTGCGGCTTTTTGCTTTCTGCATGTCATTGCTTTCAATACTACCGCTTGACAGAGAGTGAAATAGTTCTATATTTTTTGAAAAGAATTTCACACACGTCATACTTTCTGCGCGTGTTGCGAACCGACGAATAGTGGGGACGGGAAGGGAAAATTTAACTTGAACTATCAAAGCCTATACTGGGATACCTTAGTACAACTTAGGGCTAATGTTTATTATTTACAAGCCTATCAGATACACTTAGAAAAATGGGATAATCGGATACAGATATTTTTGGCTATCACCTCCAGTTCGAGCATTGGTGGATGGGTTGTTTGGAATGAATATGGCATAATTTGGGGAGCCCTAATTGCCGCCTCACAAGTGATCAATGCCATCAAGAGATTTTTGCCATTTCAGAAACGTGCTAAGCAGATCGGAAGCCTTAATACAGAAGTGGAAAAGCTGGCTTTGGGTGCAGAAAGCCAATGGTTTTCAGTATTTGAAGGCAAACTTACCGACGAGGATATTTTCAGCCTCGTCACCGAACTAAAGCAGCAAAAACTGGAGGCATCCCACAAACACTTCAAAGATCAAGCTCTACCGATAAAATCAAAGTACGAACTCGAAGCCGCGGAACGAACAAGAGCCTATTTTGAGACCTATATTAGGGCTTCCACAACAGGAGAGAGTTAAAATGGCTAAAAAAAAGAATTCCATGAGAAAAGCAGTACCATCAAGGAATAGACAACAGTTCCAGGAAGATAGGAATATACCTACTATCAAAGTAGATATTCCCATGCCCAAAGGCGCTAAGCCTCCTAAAAAAGATGGTGGAGCAGACTTGTCGCCAAGTCGGCCAGAGAAATCTTCGTCAGAGAAGTCTTCTTAAGTTTATCTTGAATACGGTGTGTTAATTTTTGACAAAAAACGGCCTTGAGTGATCAAATACTCAAGGCTGTTTGCGCGTACTCGAGGCGCGCCAATCAGTCCTGGCTTTTCCGTTGCTTTTCTCGCGCAAACTGATAATTTATCCAATCTCCCTTTAAACCTCATTACGAAAGGTCCTCTTATGTTCTTAGTAACCCTGCTCAAAATTTACGGCTACATCATCATTGCGCGAGCACTCATCTCGTGGATAAATCCCAATCCATACAACCCACTCATCAGAATAATATGCGCCATCACAGATCCAGTGCTCGTACCCATTCGCCGCGTGTTGCCCGATCTCGGTGGCCTGGACATATCGCCCTTTGTCGCCATCGTCATCATCTGGTTCATCATATCCCTGATTTAGCGGAAGGGCATGATTTGAGCGCAGAACAACGATCTCCCACCTCTCGCATCCTCATTCCCATCTTGCTAACTGGCCTGTCTGGTCTGCCCCCTCTGTCCATTGACATGTTTTTGCCCTCCATGCCGGCAATGGTACGGGAATTTCAAACCCAACCCACCCACATCCAGCCCGCCGTCACCCTATTCCTCATGGCACTGGGCGCGGCGCAACTCGTCTTTGGTCCCCTCTCTGACCGATATGGTCGCCGCTCCATCTTGCTCATCGGCCTGGCCTGTTACGCCCTCGCGGGCCTGGGCTGCCTATTTGCCCCCACAGTGGGCGCACTCATTTTGGCTCGCGTATTACAGGGATTTGCAGGGGGCAGTGGCCCTTCTGTAAGCCGCGCTGTAGTACGCGACATATACGGCGAAATCCACGCCGCCAGAATAATGTCCTACATGGCCACAGCCATTGCTCTCGCCCCCATACTCGCCCCCATAATAGGTGGATTCTTACAAACCTATTTTGGATGGCACGCCGTCTTTGTCGTACTCAGTGCGCTGGGCGCCATGTTCTTCTTCGGCTACCTATGGGCAGTACCCGAAACCAATAACATGATAGACCCCACAGCCCTGAATCCAACGCGCATGATAGCCAATTACCGCGACCTCCTGAGCAGCCGCCAGTACCTCGGATATACCTTTATGGTCGCCATTCTATTCTGGGGCATGTTTGCCTTTATCACGAACTCATCTTTCGTACTCATCACCGAACTGGGCGTCTCGCCCCAACTCTACGGCTTCTGTTTTGGATCCGTCGCCGTGGGACTCATGATCGGCGCATTTTTATCTGGCCGCCTCAACAATCGCCTCGGCAGCGCACGCATCATTCAAATTGGCAGCCTGATCGCAGCAGGCGCGGGCCTGCTCCTGCTGGGACTCAAACTCGCGGGCGTATTTTCGGTCATCACCATCATCGCCCCAATGTGTTTATTCACAATAGGCGGCGGTATGGTGCGCCCCCAAGCAATGGCTGGCGCAATCGTGCCCTATCCGGAAAAAGCCGGACTTGCCTCCGCCCTCATGGGATTTATACAAATGAGCACAGCGGGATTATTTGTCACCCTCTTCAGTCAGTTTTACAGCGCCTCATCCATCTCCATGGTCACAGCCATTGCCATCTCAGGCGTCATTGCCCTGCTCGTGCGCCGTACGCTATTGCCATCTGGAGCCACATCATGATCCTCGCCATTGACATCGGCGGCACGCAATTTGGCCTGGCTCTCGCCACGCCCGACGGCCGCGTCATCAAACACATCCAGCACCAAACAGATCGCGCAGACCACGCCGACAAAAGAATTGACCGCATACTCGCAGCAAGCAAAACACTGATCGCACAATCATCAGTATTGGCCTGCGGCATTGGATTTGGTGGCCCCGTCAACTTCGACACACAGCGCATCGTCAACTCCACCCACGTCGTCGGATGGGACGATTGCCCACTGCCGGAAATTGTCGAACAACACCTCGGCTTACCCGCAATAATCGACAACGATGCCAACGTGGGCGCACTGGGAGAATTTACTTTTGGCGCGGGCAAAAACAGTCGCCACATCATCTACTACACAGTCAGCACCGGCATTGGTGGGGGTATCATCATCAACGGCGAAATCTACCGCGGTGGCAACGGATATGCCGGCGAACTCGGACATGTCCCTATTTTGCGCGACGGGCCCCAATGCGACTGCGGCAATCGCGGCTGCCTCGAAGCCCTGTGCTCTGGCACTGCCATCGGCAAGCGCGCAACAGAAGCGGTGCAAAAACATCCACGCAAAGGCATCGCAATCGCGCGAACCGCAAACAACAACCCCATCACAGCCAAAACCCTATTCGACACCGCGCGTTCTGGAGACCCTTATGCCAGAGCACTCGTCGATGAAATCTGCACCGACCTCGGACAGGGTCTGGCAATGGCCGTAAACGCATTCGCCCCCGACGTCATCGTCATCGGAGGCGGCGTCTCAAACGCAGGACGCATCCTATTTGAACCGCTGCGAAGAGAAACCCTTCGATTCCTCATGCCGGTTCACCGTCCAAGCCTCAGAATCACCCCTGCCAAACTCAAAAACCGCTCTGTACTTCTCGGCGCAGTCGCGCTGGCAAAACAACGGATACAACACTGACCGCTTTTTTAACTTGAAATTTAAACATTTTTGAAGTTCATTACGGACTCTACTTCCGAAATAAAAACGCGAGGAACCCGCAATGGACGCAAAAGAAAGATATTTCTGGGACCTCACCGGGCATCTCGTCGTACCTCAAGTACTCAGCCCCGATGAAATCGCAGAAGCAAATGAAGCCATCGATTATTACACCCGGGAAATTTTAAAAATCCAGGACTCTGACAACCTGCCCGGAAGACCGGATGTTCGGGCAACCACAGTCGTCAGAACCAGCAACAAGCATCCCTATTTCCTGGAAATGCCTTCGCCGTATTCCGATCCCTTCAGAAAAATGCTCGTCCATCCCCAGATCGTATCTCGCCTCAACAAAATGTGTGGTCGCGGCTTCCGTCTCGACCACGGCCCCGAGTTAATCGGTCACGTCAAAGGCGTAGATGGTCTCCGGCTGCACGGATCGGGCGACCGCCACAAACCCTATGTGGCCTATCGCAATCAAAATGGCGAAATGCACTGCGGCGGCGTCACGGTCTCCTATCAACTATCAGACGTCGGCAAAGGCGATGGCGGATTTGTCGCTGTACCGGGATCGCACAAATCCAAATACATCATACCCGAAGACCTCAAATACTTCAAGAGTGACATGGACGTACTCGTTCAACCCGCTATGAAAGCGGGAGATGTCCTCTTTTTCATGGACGGCGCGCAAACGCACGGCACCTTGCCCTGGCAAGCAGAACACCAGCGCCGATCCATACTCTACAAATACACCAGCAGAACTTCTGCCCGGCAGGGAACCGCAGAAGAAGTGGCACCCCCCGAGAATTATTGGGATCAGTCAATCACCGACGGCATGACACCTGAGCAACTCGCAGTCATGTGGGGACCTTATGCCAACTACCACGAAGAACTGCCCGTCCTGGGCATTGACGATCAGGGCATTGTCCAAACAGAAGAACCCATTGACCCCGATAATATCTGGAGCGACCGCAGGGGATAAACACAACAAAAAAGGAGACTCTCAATGCCAGCCTTCACAGAAACCATCCCCGTTAACGACCAAAACATGGGCCTCTATCTCTCCCTCCCCGATGGCGATGGTCCCTTTCCCGGTGTCGTCGTCGGCATGCATGCCGGTGGCACAGATGCCTTCATTCACGCCATGTGTGACCGCCTCTCAGAGGCTGGCTATGTCGCCACAGCACCCGACCTCTACCACCGCCTGGGCATCAATGACACGCGAAGTCCAGGCACCCTCAAAGACCTGGAAATGATCGCCGACATCAAAGCCACCGTTGCTTTCCTGAACGACCACCCCGGGGTCGATAACAACGCCCTCGGCATCACTGGCTTTTGCATGGGCGGCCGCGTAGCCTATCTTATGGCCGCCGCCATCCCCGGCTTCAAAGCCGCTGTTGCCTATTACGGTGGCAACACGATGACCGCCCTGGGCGAAAACATCCCATCTCCTTTCGAGCGAACCGCCGACATTGCCTGCCCGATCCTGTTCCATTTTGGCGAAGCAGACCAGAACCCATCCCCCGAAGACATGAAAACCCTCGACGCCGAACTCACCCGCCACAACAAAGAACACGAATTCTTCGCTTATCCCAACGCTGGCCACGCCTTCATGGACGCCACTGGCTCTCGCTACAACGAAGCAGGCGACCGCACATCCTGGCCCAGAACCATTGAATTTTTCGACCGGCACCTGAAGTAAGAGGAATACCCTCATGTCCTACGACCTCCTCTTAAAAAACGCCACCGTCATTGATCCCTCCCAAAACCTCAACGCCATCCGCGATGTCGCCATCCAAAACGCCACCATTGCCGCTCTCTCCGAATCCATCACCGATCCCGCCAGAGAAACCCTGGACCTTACTGGCAAAATCCTCACCCCCGGCTGGATCGATATCCATGCCCACGTCTTTGCCGGTGCAACCACCTGGGGCATTCAAGCCGATGCCCTCTGTCTCGCCACCGGCGTCACCACCATCGTTGACGCCGGTAGTCCCGGCTGGGCCAATTTTCTCGCCTTCCGCGACTTCATCGCCACCCCTGCCCGCACCCAGATTCTCACCTTTATCCACATCAGCGGCATCGGCCTTACCTACGGCCCCATTGGAGAAATGACCGACATCAAATATGCCGACCCCGAACGCACCGCCTACGTCGTCCACACCTATCCCGAAACCTGCGTAGGCGTCAAAGTACGCATCAGCAAAACCATCACCGGAGAAAACGGTATCGTTCCCTTACAGTTGGCCGTTAGGGCCGCTGACATGGCCCACACACCCGTCATGGTCCACATGGGTGCAGGCGTCGCCCTCTCCGACATCCTGGCCGAACTGCGCCCGGGCGACATCGTCACCCACTGCTATCGCGGAGACGGAGACGCCACCATTGGCGACACCATTTTAAACCGCCAGCACATCATCCGCCCCGAAGTCCACCATGCCCGCAAGCAGGGAATTCTCTTCGACGTCGGCCACGGCGGCGGCAGTTTCCTTTTTGAAACCGCCAAAAAAGCCCTCGCCCAGGACTTTCTCCCCGACGTCATCAGCACCGATATCCACTCCGGTTCAATCAACGATCCCGTCTATAGTCTCCCAGAAACTGCCTCTAAACTGCTCAATCTGGGTATCGAACTCCCCGACATCATCCGCCAAACCACCACCGCAGCTGCAGCCGCCATTGGCAGAAGCGAGCATCTGGGCACCCTCAAAATCGGCACCGTCGCAGACCTATCGGCCTTTGAAATCCGCGAAGGCGAATTCCGATTTCACGACGTCAGAGACAATTTGGAAATCGGCCGCAAAAACATCCATCCCGTACTCACCATCCGGGCTGGCAAAGTCTATCGTCCCGAATCCCTTCGGGAAGAACGCGATGAAACCCTCGCACGCGCCCGTGAAATTCGCGCCCTGACCTCCCGACGGTTCGGCGATCTGGGATGGACACCACCCGGCGCATAAAAAAAGGCGATCACACAGCCGTGACCGCCTCTCGCTTTTCTCTAAAACTTCACCTCTCATCGTTCACCACCCCGTCTCCCGCGCCTGCCCTGTCGCACATCATCGCCCTGAATTCGCCTTTGTCTCTCGGCCACTGGCGGTGATTCCAATCTAAAAATAGCCTCGCGCTTCACAGATTGACCACTCGACAAATCCGTCACTTCAACCTCAACCTGATTGAGGCCCAGGATCATCT
This sequence comes from Gemmatimonadota bacterium, assembly GCA_009838845.1. Classification (NCBI taxonomy): domain Bacteria; kingdom Pseudomonadati; phylum Gemmatimonadota; species Gemmatimonadota bacterium. The sequence goes on from VXRD01000146.1 coordinate 10,151, forward strand.
TCTTTGAATCCAGCTCCAGATGGATCGGCTCCCATACATCTCGCCCCACATGCTCATAACTCACCGCCACCTGTGGCTTTCTACCCCTCGCCATCAATCTTTTGAATCCCCCACTTAACAGCCCAAAAATCGAAGACCCCGACCGCACATCCTGCTGGATCGTATAGGACACCTTGTATCGCGTCTGCCCAAATTCATCGCGTTGCAAATTATAGACCTCGTAATAAACGAACACACTGCGATCATTCACAAAACTGCGCGACGGCATAGGCATCACCCACACATCGCCCTTGAGGTACTTGTCGTGAAACCTCTCCTCATCACCAATAGACCACGCCAACTCCAGATCGCTCATCGCCAGTGAATCGGAAAATACCGGCGCTTCCAGATCCTGCACATAAACCCCCCACTTACCCGAATTTACATCGGCCAAATGCACCGCCATGCGATAGGTACCAGGTGGCACTTCCAGATAAGCCACATCGGGCACAAATGTCCCTCTCTTCAACCGCCTGGAATCAATACCCCCAAAATACAAATCATCCCGCGTCCGAAACACCTCCTCACCCTCATCGTCTGAAATCACCACCGAACGGCGCACATGCCCGTTCTCATTTTCAATACCCACCTCCAGCGTCGGCACCCCGTAATACACCTCGACCCCGGTCTTGCCCTCTTCTCCTCTAAAACGCGCCACATCGTAATAAAACGCCAGCGGTTCAATCCCCGGCGGCAAATCAAAATACTCCGGTGTGGAAGCCACCACATCGTTCAACACCGCGCCCGGATGGATTCGCAAAAGCGCGGACAACCGCTCGCCCGACATGCGCGTACCATCTGGCAGCGGGGGAAACTGCCACTTGCCATTGAGCAACTCATCCACAAACACAAACTCCACACCACCACCAACCTGCGTGTAAATCCACGACTCCCACGGCATCGACCGCTCGTTAAAAGTCACGGGATAAACCGGTTCAATTAGATTAACACCCTCGTAATCCCCAACTGGCTGTTCATCCTCCACACCGCCAAAAAACGACTCCGCAGTCATTTCACCCGACACCACAAAATCACCCTCAATATCCAGAGCCAATCGCTCCTTCACCGCCTCAGCCTCGGCACTCGGCACCGCATTGGGCGCGTGTGAACGCGACCGATAATCCGGCTCCCCATACCGAATATACACCTCGCCGCGCCTGTCCCATGGCTGCACGGCTTTTGCAAAATGCGTCCGCGCGAACCACACCCGGCGATAGTGCTCTGCCTCTCGCGCAAGACCACCCGATATCAGGGTCAAATCGCGCTTGCGCCAAAACGTCGTCAAAAACGCGGCGCGCTCATCTTCTGGCAGCAATTCATATTCTTGCAACTCCTCCGGCCTTGCCACCAACTGCAAATCTTTGTAAAGCACCCGTTCTTCTGCCGGAATCACATCGAAATACTGCGCGAACAACGCCAACGCCCGATCCGGATCACCCAGACCTGCATAAGCTTGTGCAAGCAGCGCCAACAATCGCGCTTCACCCGGATTCTTCGCCAACGCCGTCTCGCCAATCTCGACTACATTCCGATACTCGTGCTCCTCCGTATAAGACACCGCCAATCCGTAAAGCGCCTCGACATCACCGGGCCTCAGCCTCAGATACTTTTCGTACAGCAGGCGAATCTCGCCGTAATACATTTCATAATTGTTATTCACATACCAATCCGCCAATTCCAGATACACCGGCGCGTAATCCGGTGCTATTGCAATCACTCGGCGAAACGCATCCTCAGCATCCAGATCGCGCAGCATCACCTTTGCCCGCGCCAGATACAACTCGGCATCTATCGACTTCGGATCCTTTGCCCGCGCCATCCGAAAATACGGCAACCCCTGTCGCGCCCGCGTCCGTCCCCGCGCCATATACGCCCGCCCCAACCCCACATAAGCTTCTGCCGTCCCGGCATACCGAATCCCTTTGCGAAATGCATTATCAGCCTTCTCAATCTCCCCCGCATTGAGATACAAATTGCCCAACACAACCCATGCATCGCCATCTTTTGGCGCAACTTTCACAGCCTCTTCCAAAACAGACAGCGAATCCACCACATCTGAAGTTGCCCATCCCGCGGATGGCAGAAACAAAATAATCCACAAATTCAGTATCAAATATCTCATGTCAAAGCCATGTCTGTAAAAGTTTTCGAGAATCTTCCCACCGCTCTCATAAATACCCTATTCGCCCCATTTGCACAAGTGCAAATCTTCTATTGAACTTTATAACGAATTGGGGAACATACGGGTTCCCTTCCTGTACCATGAAAACCCTCACACAATTTATTTCCCCTGACACAACGCCTTTTGCTTGACAATTAAAAACGCTTATAATAAATTTATTCGCAAACAAGAAAACTATTGCATTTTTGAACAACACATCTGTTCTTTATCTGGATTACGATGGATTTGTTTCCAATGCATGCAGGTGCTCATAGCACCTGCAAAATAGCAACTGCACTGTCTGTCCTCCCCCTTGTTTATTAAGGCTATTTGACAGTTGTGGTTGCTTTTTTTATTGGAAAAAATTGAGGACCTCATGGCATTGACAAAAATTAAACAAGGACTCGACCTTCCCATTAGCGGCGTACCCGATCAATCCACAATACAAAATGGCAAGCCAGTCCAGACCGTAGCACTCTCAGGTGAAGATTATGTGGGCATGCGTCCCACAATCGTGGCTCAAGTGGGAGACCGCGTCAAACTCGGCGATGTATTGTTCACCGACAAAAAAATGGAAGGTGTTCTCTACACCTCACCCGGTGCAGGCGAAGTAATCTCCATAAACCGGGGAATAAAACGCGCCTTCTTATCAACGGTCATTCGCCTGGAAGGCAACGATGAAGTTACCTTTGAATCCCATCGAGCAGACGAAATCGACAACCTGGACCGGGAAACAGTCAAAGAACAACTCATCTCATCCGGACAGTGGACCGCCCTGAGAGCGCGGCCATTTGGCAAAGTAGCCGACCCGAGCACAGAACCCCGATCCATTTTTGTCAATGCAATGGACACCAATCCCCTATCCCCGGACATGGCGCGTGTATTGGCCGGGCAAGAAAACAATTTCGCATTGGGCCTCAAAATCGTCTCAAAACTCGTGGAAGGGACGATCTTTCTCTGCAGAGACCCGGAGTTGGACCTGCCCGAAATCGATGACGACCGCATCCAGGTCGAAGAATTTACCGGTCCCCACCCCGCCGGATTGGTCGGTACACACATCCACTTCTTAGACCCCGTTCACCGCAACAAAACAGTCTGGCACATCGGCCTTCAGGATGTCATAGCATGGGGGCATCTGTTCACAACCGGGCGGATTATGACCGAACGCATAGTCGCTCTGAGCGGACCCACCGTGAAACACCCCAAATTGATCCGCACCCGTCTGGGAGCTTCAATAATGGACCTGATAGAAGGCGAACTCGAAAACGTCGAAAACCGAATCATCAGCGGCTCTGTTCTCTCCGGGCGCAAAGCAGATGAAACCCGCGCCTTTTTGGGGCGGTATCACCAGCAAATTACCGCACTGGAAGAAGGCAACAAACGCGCCTTTTTGGGCTGGATCACGCCGGGATTCGAATTTTTCACCATCAAGAACCTGGCACTGTCCAAAATGTTCTTTGGCCAACGCCTCAAATTAAACACCTCCACCAATGGCAGCCATCGTGCACTCGTGCCGCATGGCAATTACGACGACGTCATGCCGCTGGACATCTTGCCCAACTTTTTGATTCGGGCACTCGTGACCCGCGACCTCGACGACGCCGAAAAACTCGGCATTCTGGAATTGGAGGAAGAAGACCTATCACTATGCACATTCTCGTGTTCATCAAAAATGGACTTTGGACCTATTTTGCGCGAAAATCTCACCGAAATTGAAAAGGAAGGATAGTGAAGCCCCTACGCGATTTATTGGACAAACAGGCCGAACACTTCGAAGAAGGCGGCAAACTCGAAAAACTGTATCCGTTTTACGAAGCCGGGGATACATTCCTTTACACCCCCGGTGAAGTCACCCAGGCAGATGCACATGTGCGCGACGGCATGGACCTGAAGCGCATGATGATCACAGTCGTCCTTTCGCTACAACCCTGTATTTTATTCGCCCTGTACAACACGGGCTTGCAAGCGAGCCTGGCCTATCAAAATATCGGCGCAATCGGCACTGGCGATTGGCACGTCTGGCTCGCCCAGGCACTGGGCCTGTCTTTCCTGCCCTCCGATATAATCAGTTGTTTTGCAATAGGCGCCATTTATTTTGTACCCGTACAACTCGTAACCATAGCCGCAGGCGGCATCTGTGAAGCCATATTTGCGGTCATTCGCAAACACGAGATCAACGAGGGATTTCTCGTCACCAGCACGCTATTCCCCCTCACAATGCCGCCCCTGATCCCCCTGTGGCAAGTTGCCATAGGCATCATCTTTGGCGTCGTAATAGGCAAAGAAATATTCGGCGGCGTGGGAATGAACTTCTTAAACCCCGCGCTCACGGGCCGCGCATTTCTCTATTTTGCCTATCCCGCGCAAATCTCGGGCGATGCAGTCTGGATCGCCGTCGATGGATATAGCCAGGCAACGCCATTGGCGGCCTATGCCGATACCCATATCCAGCTGGATTACACATGGTGGGAGTCCTTTATCGGTCTTATTCCGGGATCCATGGGAGAAACCTCAACCCTTTGCTGTTTATTGGGCGCAGGCGTTTTGATATTAACCCGCGTTGGCTCGTGGCAAATCATGGCCGGTGTAACCATCGGCATGATTGTATCTGCACTATTCTTCAACTGGATCGGCAGCACCACCAATCCGCTACTCAACGTATCTCCAGCCTGGCATTTTGTCATCGGCGGCTTTGCATTTGGCACGGTATTTATGGCAACCGATCCAGTCAGCGCAACCATGACGCGCCAGGGCAAATGGGTCTATGGCATCTTAATAGGCGTCATGACAGTATTGATCCGCGTGACCAACCCGGCCTATCCCGAAGGCATCATGCTGGCCATATTATTCGCCAACGTATTCGCGCCCATCATCGACCGCGTCTTTATCGACCGCAATATCCAAAGGAGACTGGCCCGTGCAGAATGACAGCATCCAAAAAACGATCTTTGTTGCGGTGGCCCTTTGTCTCGTCTGTTCTCTTTTTGTTTCCCTGACTGCTGTGTCCTTACACGATATCCAAAAAGAAAACAAACGCCTCGACAAAGTAAAAAATATTCTGATTGCGGGTGGATTATACGATCCCTCAGTCGATGTCCAGTCCGTTTACGAAAATAAAGTCGTACCGCTACTTATTGAACTGGACACGGGGCAGATCTTGAACACCGAAGCATATCCCGATGGCATCGACATAGATACGTATGACTTAAAGAAAATGGCTGTCGACCCCACATTTGGGCGTTCTGTTGATTCGGATAGAGACATTGCAAATATTCGCAACCGTCCGAAATACATCTTCGTCTATAAAGTGATGGAAAACGACAAATTGCAGCGCATTATCTTGCCCATCTACGGCTATGGCCTCTGGTCCACGCTCTACGGCTTTGTATCTCTGGGCAATGACCTGCAAAGCATTCAGGGCATCACATTTTACGAACATGGCGAAACCCCGGGATTGGGTGGCGAGGTGGATAACGCCAGATGGAAGGGATTATGGCCGGGCAAACAGGCATTTGACGATGCGGGCAATGTCGCCATCTCCGTAATCAAAGGCCAGGTAAATCCCAAAAGTGTAAAAGCAAAATATCAGGTCGATGGTCTCTCGGGTGCGACCATCACCACGCGGGGATTAGACAATATGCTCAAATACTGGTTGGGTAACGAAGGATACGGTCGATTTTTAAATACGCTAAAACAAGGAGGTGTTCGTGGCTGAAGTAATCGAACGGGAAGAACAAGCGCCAGAAGTGCCACCATCTCCGTCTCTGACGGCGAAAGAAGCCAAAAGCCTGTTATGGACGCCCGTCTTTGATGACAACCCCATCGGGCGTCAGGTATTGGGAGTTTGTTCGGCACTCGCGGTAACCACAAAGCTGGAAACCTCAATCGTCATGTCTATGGCGGTCATTTTTGTTATGGCGCTTTCCAATATATCGGTAAGCCTGATCAGAAATCACATTCCGTCCAGCGTGCGCATCATCGTTCAAATGACCATTATTGCCGCGCTTGTGATTATCGCCGACGAAGCTATCCAGGCATTTGCTTACAATATATCCAAGCAGTTGTCGATCTTTGTCGGACTGATCATTACCAACTGCATCATCATGGGACGTGCCGAAGGATTTGCAATGAAAAATCCCCCCACGCACAGCTTATTAGATGGCCTGGGAAATGGATTTGGTTACAGCACCATCTTAATTGTGGTGGGTTTTTTCCGCGAACTGTTGGGATCGGGTAAACTTCTGGGCGTTGACGTTTTGCCACTCGTCACCGAAGGCGGCTGGTACATGCCCAACGGCTTGATGTTATTATCGCCGAGTGCGTTTTTCTTAATCGGGTTCTTCATCTGGGTTGTGCGAGCGTGGAAACCCGAGCAAGTGGAAGAGGATTAAAATGGCCGAACACTATATCAGCTTATTTGTCAAAGCCGTTTTTGTCGAAAATATGGCCCTCGCTTTCTTCCTGGGCATGTGTACATATCTCGCCGTCTCCAAACAGGTGACAACCGCTGTCGGACTGGGCATTGCGGTGATCGTGGTGCAGACGATTACAGTGCCGATCAACAACCTCATTTTTACCCATGTCCTGACCGAAGGCGCGCTCGCCTGGGCGGGTTTGCCAAATGTGGATCTCACATTTTTGGGCCTGGTCACATATATCGGCGTCATCGCCGCGATGATTCAAATTCTGGAAATGGTACTGGACAAATACGTACCCACCCTGTACAACGCCCTGGGCATATTCTTGCCGCTCATCACAGTGAACTGTGCCATCCTGGGCGGTTCGCTACTCATGGTCGAGCGCGACTTTAACTTTTCAGAAAGCGTCGTCTTTGGACTGGGCAGTGGCACGGGCTGGGCGCTCGCCATAGTCGGGCTGGCGGGCATACGCGAAAAAATGAAATACAGCAATGTCCCACCTGCATTGCGTGGGCTGGGCATTACATTTATGACCGTAGGATTGATGGCAATGGCATTTATGCTCTTTTCGGGGATTCAACTTTAGATCCAGGCAAGCGTGGAGATAATATGGAAGACGTAAGGCTAATTTTACTCAGTGTAGGAATGTTTACCACCATTGTACTGATGCTGGTAGCGGTTATACTCATTGCCAGATCGCGATTGGTTGCCTCGGGACAGGCTCACATCACCATCAACGACGATCCCGACCACAGCATTTCGGTTCCCATGGGCGGCAAATTGCTCAACACATTGGCCGACAATAAAATTTTTGTATCCTCCGCATGCGGCGGAGGCGGCACCTGTGGACAGTGCAAAGTGACGATCAGCGAAGGCGGCGGCGATATCTTAGCCACCGAGCGATCGCACATCAACCGCAAAGAAGCGCGGGAAGGGTGTCGGCTTTCGTGCCAGGTAACAGTGAAAGGCGATATGGATATCGAAGTACCCGCCGAAGTATTTAGCATCAAAAAGTGGGACTGCAAAGTGCTCTCAAATTACAATGTCGCCACATTCATCAAAGAACTCGTCCTCGAACTGCCGCCAGGGGAAGACGTCGGGTTCCGAGCCGGTGGTTTTATTCAAATCGAATGTCCACCCCACACCGTTGACTACCACGACTTCGATATCAAAGCCGCCGACGGGGAAGACCGCTTCAGAAGCACCTGGGATCATTTCAACGTATGGGACAATGTCTCGGTAGTAGATGAACCCGTCTTCCGCGCGTACTCGATGGCGAATTATCCCGAAGAAAAAGGGGTCATCATGCTCAACATCCGCGTGGCGTCTCCCCCTCCGGGCACAACGGGCATACCACCGGGCAAAATGTCGTCGTGGACTTTTGATCTAAAACCCGGCGATGACGTGACCATTTCGGGACCCTATGGAGAGTTCTTTGCCAAAGAAACCGATGCCGAAATGATCTTCATCGGTGGCGGCGCTGGCATGGCGCCCATGCGGTCGCACATCTTCGATCAATTCAAACGCATTGGGACAGACCGCAAAGTAACCTTCTGGTATGGCGCGCGCAGCCTGAATGAAATGTTCTATGTCGATGACTTCGACGGATTGCAGCGCGAACACGACAACTTTACATGGCATGTGGCACTATCCGACCCCATGCCAGAAGACAACTGGACGGGCCTGACCGGGTTTATTCACCAGGTCCTCTACGATGAATACTTAAAAGATCACCCGGCACCTGAAGATTGTGAATATTATATCTGCGGTCCCCCACTGATGTTAGTGGCCTGCATGGATATGCTGGACGATATGGGCGTGGAACCCGAGAATATCTTATTCGACGACTTTGGCGGATAATCCAGTTCAAAAAGTACATAAAAAAAGTCTTCGGTTCACCAGCAACCGAAGACTTTTTTTTCGGGTAGTTCTTCAGACACATCAACCTCCTGTGTTATGATGCCCGCCAATCCAGCGTGACAAAGTCCTTGTATATCATCACTTCTTCCTCAACATATTCCAACTTGGCCTTAACAATATCGCCAATCGACACAATGCCAGCGAGACGACCCGCCTCGTCAACAATCGGCATGTGCCGGAATCGTCCCTCTGTCATCGCTGCCATCACATATTCAATATCGGAATCCGGATTGCTTGTAACAAGATCGCGCGTCATCACATCTTCAACGCGCACAGCCTGCAAATCCGCGTCATTATACACCTCGCGCATCAGATCTCGCTCCGTGATAATACCGAGCAAATCTCCTATTCGATTCTGCACGACAAGCGCACCCACGCTATTTTGAATCAGCGTAGCCAGCACCACATCCAATGTGTGATAAGGGCCAATCGTAATCACGCGGCGACCTTTTTGGTCGAGAATATCTTGAATGGTCATGATCATACCTCCATGAGTTTGGGGAAAAGTTCCACGAGTTTGGGGAAAAAAAAGCGGCCTCGATCAAAAGTGATTCACAGTATGACTTCTCATCGGGGCCGCATAAATTCGTTGGTGGCATGACCCTCCTCCTTGTGTGCGTGTTAGTTGTCAAAACCCGCCTAAAAGCACAGGCTATATGCCGAAAATCTCCACCAAATATTTTATTGCACCCCAGCTACGAATCGGGTTTAGGCAACACAGTCAACCTCCTCATTGAATTGTAGGATTATTCGCTGTTTTGGAGAATATAAAGAGATTAAAACGCCGTGTCAAACAAGTTTAATAATACTTGTATAAACCATTGAAATTATTTATATTTACAGCGCGATTGAATTTTAAATTGTATTTTGGAGTAAAGCAATAGGTATAGGGTACTTACAGCGAGGATATAAGGTATCGCTATATAATCCCCAATTCCCATTCAGAACTGCTAATGCATGAGACAGAGAGACACAGCTTTCAACACGACATTTGGGATAACGAACGGAATTTGGCGATGGATATTTCCGATCCTGTTAATCGGATGCCAGGATCATCTGACAACGATCTCTGGTCCAACGATGGGAACGACGTTTCAGGTCAAGATCGTCCAAAGTGAAATAACTCTCGACATGGATGTATTGGAGCGAGAAATCAATGCACGCCTAAAAGAAGTCAATCGTCAGATGTCCACTTATCAGGACAACTCCGAAATCACCCAATTCAACCGCTCGCCTTCAACAGACTGGTTTGCAGTCTCATCGGACTTTGCTTATGTTTTACACATCGCGCGTGAAATCAGCACCTGGTCCGATGGCGCGTTTGACGTCACTATCGGCCCGCTGGTCAACCTGTGGGGGTTTGGACCCAACGCCATCCCCGAACGCGTACCTCCGCCCGACTCAATTGAAGCTCACAGAGCACTGGTCGGCTACGAAAAAATTCGCGTCGATCCATCTGCGCCCGCACTAAAAAAAGAAATCCCTGAAATCTATTGCGACTTATCCGCAATAGCCAAGGGATATGGCGTAGATCGCATAGCGAGTTATCTGGACAGCCTGGGCATCAATCGCTATTTTATCGAAATCGGCGGCGAACTGCGAACAAAGGGCCACAACCACCTGGGACAACCCTGGCGGATAGGCATTGCAAGTCCCGCGGGACAGGGGGAACTACAAAAAGCACTTGCCCTGCACAACATGTCCATGGCGACATCGGGCGATTACCACAACTATTTTGAACGCGATGGCGTGCGGTATTCCCACACCATTGACCCGCGCACCGGACGGCCCATAACGCATGTCCTGGCCTCCGTAACAGTACTACATAAAAGCTGCGCCTATGCCGATGGACTGGCTACTGCGATCAACGTAATGGGACCGGAAAAGGGATTTGCATTTGCAGAAAAACACAACCTCGCCGTATTTATGATTGTAAGACATGGAGATGGGTTTGTGGAAAAAATGACGGATAGTTTTGAAAAGATGGTAAGAGGAGAGAAGTGAGAGGTGAGAAGTAATCAGCCGAAATGATGATCCTATCCTCTCTTTGAGCAAGTCGAAAAATATCTTCATCGGATGCAGATTGCATGTTATATTTGCGGATGTGTACAGTATCGTATCCCTCTTCCACGAGTCTTTGAGCCAGCAATGGCGAAAGCGCATTATCAATGAGAAATTTCATGGTGTCATCTGGAGAGGAAGTTCTCGTTCACGCACTGCCACCGCTGCATAAGCGAGTGCTTCGCGTATGTCTTCGGGTTCAAGATCGGGATAGAGCCTCAAAATTTCCTCATCAGATGTGTTTGCAGCGACGAGATCAACAATGACAGAAACGGGGATACGAAGACCTCTTATACAGGGCAATCCCCCCATTTGGTCGGCAGAAATAGTGATGCGTTGAAATTTCATTTTTCATTCCTTTCTAATGCTTTTAGCGTAGAACACACGTGACGACTCCCAACCGTGAACGTGTTGGGCTTCTTGGCGATTGACCCCGCCTGGGTACATCGTCCTGGACCCAGGGGCAATTCTGTGTAGCTTGTTCACTGGGTAAAAGCAGCCAAATAGGGCTGACCTTCAGGTTTTACCTACACAGGGGGGATGTTTCGTGTAGAACGCCATACCTGATGGTATGATACTCACACAAGGGTGGTATGTCAATGTGTCTATACGCTAAAGCTACAAATTTATGCCCTTATTATCCCACGCCTGAAGGCTGTGGGTTTTACGGACTATCAGATAAGTATAGCCATCCCACCTTCCGCTTTCAAGCGCAATTTCCATTAGGGACAACAACATGGAAACAATATTGACAGCGACGATCTTTCTCATCATAGCATTTGCGTTTATGGCAGGTGCGTTGACATTTGCCCAATATAAAAAAAAGCAGCAGAGTTGTTGTGGCGATGTCCTGGAAACCTCTGAACAGGATTTGGACGAAGACTCGGCCTGCTTTACATGCCCACGTCGGAAAAAAGCGGAAAAAGATCAGAACACCGTCTCCATCGCGGAAAAGGTGTGATAATCAGCTCAATGGAGGATACCAGTCGAGTTGTCCTCCTTCAACGCGGCAACGGGTCTCGCAGAGATCGTCGTTGCGGTCTTTGTAAATAACCTTCCACTCAATGCGTTTTAATGCCAGCAGATCCTGATGTTCATTCACCTGAATATCCCTCACCACGCGCTCAATACTCACAACCCGCCCTTCAACTTTGTAAACAGATAGGCGAATCTGTGTCACATAGCGATTGCGCCACACAAAATAATAGAGAAAAAATCCAAAAACGAGTGCTGTAAACAGATATGCGATCAAAATAGTTGACACAGACTGTACCTTTCTGTTAAATCTGGGATTGCAGTATCTTAAAATAAGACGTAACGCGATATTTCGCTTGATTTTTTGCGTTAAAAAATATTAAATAGAATAGTTTGCACATCCCCCATTCGAGCGAACGAATGGGTTTTTTGTGCCTTTCCCGATTGCGTTCCACCTGTGGGGCTGGGCGGTGTACTCCCCTCTTACGTCTTACATCTCACCGCTTTTCATCCGAGGTTTATATGCGATACATCTTTTTTTTCGTTTTGTCATTTGCCCTCTGGCTACTCTTGTCCGGACATTACTCATTCTATCACACACTCGTCCTCACCATGGGTATATTGTCCTGCGCTTTTGTCGTTTATCTGGCGGGTCGTCTGGATATTGTAGATGAAGAAGGGATCCAGATTAATCTGGCCCGACACCTAATTGTGTATATTCCCTGGCTGGCCTGGGCCATTATCAAAGCGAATATCGACGTGGCAAAACGCATTTTGAATCCCAGATTGCCCATTGCCCCGCGCATAGTGCGCGTAACGGGAACGCAAAAAACCGATCTTTGTCGCGTCATTTTTGCCAATTCAATAACCCTGACCCCCGGCACTGTATCACTCGACCTGGACGAAGAAGATATTGTGGTACATGCCCTGACAAAAGAAGCCGCTGACGATGTACAGAGCGGCGATATGGACCGCCGCGTGACGACGGCACTGGAGCAATGAGATGTTTATTGCGGCAATGATCGGCATATTGGTCACCATGGCACTGGCACTTTGCCGCGCCCTATTGGGGCCGACTGTGTACGATCGCATCCTATCGGTAAATATGTTTGGCACCAAAACCGTATTATTCATTGCCGTACTCGGATTTTTAACTGACCGACCCGATTTTCTGGACCTCGCCCTTATTTATGTATTGATCAACTTTATCGGTACATTGGCCGTTCTAAAATTTGTGACCTATAATGATCTGGGCGCCGATCCCGAAGAACAAAACAGGGCCCAAACACCATGACGATTCTCGATATATTGAGCTGGATTTGTCTTATTCCGGGATGTATTCTGTGCATGATAGGCGGCCTGGGGCTGTTGCGCTTGCCCGATTTTTACAGCCGCATGCACGGCGGTGGCATTACCGACACACTGGGGGCGGGCCTCGTTCTCATAGGATTGATGTTTCAGGGCGGCCTGACAACGGTCACAGTAAAACTGGTGATGATTCTGGTGATATTACTTATCACCAGTCCCACATCGACCCACGCAGTGGGCAAAGCGGCATTGACGTCGGGCCTCAAGCCATTTGTTGACGACCCCGACAACAAAGGGAAAAATGAGCATGACTGAAATTCTGGACATCGCCCTGCTGTCTTTTATGATAGTACTCGCGATTGCGGTTTCCCGAATGCACAATTTGTTTATGGCCGCAGTGATGCTGGGCATATTCAGCTTCCTCGCGGCTATCGTATTTACATTGCTCGACGCCGTCGATGTCGCATTTACCGAAGCGGCTGTCGGAGCAGGCGTATCAACCGTGCTCTTGCTGGGCACCCTATCATTGACCACGCGCGAAGAAAAAATTATGAAAAAAAATAACGCATTGGCACTGCTCGTCGTGCTCATTACGGGCAGCGCGCTTATTTACGGCACACTGGACATGCCGATGTTCGGCGACCCCAATGCGCCCGTTCACCAGCACGTTGCCGATCGCTATATTGAAAAATCGGGAGAAGAAATGGGAATCCCCAATATTGTAACATCGGTATTGGCGAGCTACCGGGGATACGATACACTGGGTGAAGTAGCCGTGATTTTTACAGCCGGTATCGGCGTAATATTGCTCCTGGGACATATCAGGCGCAAGGAGGACAAGCAGTGAGACATCAGAGTATTCCCCGCGTAGTGGGCAAGTGGTTCATTCCTCCGATACTGTTATTCGCGCTCTACGTGCAATTTCACGGCGACTTCGGACCCGGAGGAGGATTTCAAGCCGGTGTGATTTTTGCCGCAGCAGTAGTCCTCTACACGCTGATTTTTGGCCTGCAAGCCGCAAAAAGAATTGTAAAACCCCGCATCATTGAAACGCTCGTCTCACTCGGCGTCTTGCTCTATGCGGGCACGGGATTGGTCTCCCTATTTCTCGGTTACAATTTCCTGAATTACACTGCTCTGGATCCGGAACATGCATCGCACGGACAACATCTGGGCATCTTTCTGGTCGAACTCGGCGTGGGTATTACCGTGGCCGCAGTGATGATAGCCATCTTTTTTTCTTTTGCAGGCCGGAGGCGATTGCGATGATCTCCGTTGGATTATTCAACTACTGGGCCTGTATGGTCTTGATGATGATTGGATTGTACACAGCAATTGCGCGTCCCAATCTCATCAAAAAATTGATTGGTCTGAGTATCTTTCAGGTTTCGGTTTTCTTGCTCTATATCACCGTGGGAAAGGTCAGCGGTGGTACTGCGCCAATTTTGGAAGAAGGTATTGAGGTGTATTCCAACCCATTGCCCCATGTACTCATCCTGACGGCAATTGTCGTGGGCATCGCAACGCTCTCCCTGGGTTTGGCACTCGTCGTGCGAATTGGAGAAGCTTATGATACAATTGAGGAAGATGAAATCATAGAACAGGACCGCGTGAATGATTGATATGCATCTGCCCATATTGTTGATCGTTGTACCCCTTGTATCGGCCCCCTTATGTGTGTTATTGCGGCAAAAAACGCTGGTGTGGGCTTTTGCATCTCTCGTGTGTTTGGCCTCTTTGGGCATAGCATCTATGCTGCTCATCCGCGTGCTCGAAGAAGGCGTGATCTCGTATGCAATAGGCGGATGGATTGCCCCCTGGGGCATTGAATACCGCGTCGATACGATCAACGCTTATGTGCTGCTGCTGGTTTCGACCATCGCCGCCGTGCTGACGTTTTTTGCACTGCCGAGCGTGGTAGATGAAGTCGCCGGTAAGCAGCATTATTTATTTTACACAGCTTATTTGCTGTGCCTCACCGGATTGATGGGCATCGCGATCACGGGCGACGCGTTTAACGTCTTTGTATTTTTGGAAATATCATCGCTATCGTCCTATACCCTGATTGCCATGGGACGCGATCGGCGCGCATTGACAGCATCCTATCAATATCTGCTCATGGGCACATTGGGAGCCACATTTATTGTCATCGGCATCGGACTGATGTACATGATGACCGGCACCCTGAATATGTTTGATCTATCCCAGCGCTTGCCCGCCATGTTCGAAACCCGCACCGCAATGGTCGCATTCGCCTTCTTAACCGTGGGCATGTTGATCAAACTGGCGATGTTCCCCATGCATATGTGGTTGCCCAATGCCTATTGTTACGCGCCCTCTTTAGTCACGGCTTTCCTGGCTGCAACAGCGACAAAAGTATCCATCTACGTATTTCTGAGATTCACATTTACCGTATGGGGTGCCGAGTTTGTATTTGAAAAACTCAACCTCGACATCTTTTTGATCCCCCTATCCCTCATCGGGATTTACGTGGCATCCCTATCCGCTATTTACCAGACCAATATAAAGCGATTATTGGCCTATTCCAGCGTGGCGCAAATCGGGTACATGATGCTGGGCATCGGCTTTGTTTCCATAACCGGATTGACCGGCGGGATTGTTCACCTGTTTAACCACGCCTTGATGAAAGCCGCCCTATTTTTGGCCGTAGGCTGCGCGGTATTGCGCCTCGGCTCATCTGACCTCACCGATTGGAAAGGCCTGGGGCGACGCATGCCCGTAACAATGGCGGCTTTTGTACTGGCGGGTCTGAGCTTGATCGGCGTGCCGTTAACAGTGGGCTTTGTCAGCAAATGGTATTTGATCCTGGCCGCGCTGGAAGCCGGATGGTGGCCCGTAGCACTGCTGGCCCTGCTCAGTTCTCTACTCGCCGTAGTATATGTGTGGCGCGTCGTTGAAGTGGCCTATTTTCAGAAAGCCGATGATGATTCCAATATAAAGGAAGCGCCGTTAATGATGCAGATCTCCATGTGGATTTTGACAGGAGCGACATTGTATTTTGGTATTCAAACGGACTTAACTGTCAACGTGGCACAACGCGCCGCCGGATTATTGATAGGGGTAACGCCGTGAGTGGATCAACCGCCATACTCGTATCCATTGCGTTACCGCTTCTGGGCATGCCCTTTATTGCACTGACCTCGCGCAGCCCCAATGTGCGCGAAGCTATCGGATTGGTTGCGGCTGTATTGACCTTTGGCACTGTAATTTCACTCCTGCCTTCGGTAATGGACGGCGCACAACCCGCCGCGCATGTCATAGACGTAATGCCGGGCCTATCACTGGCATTTCAGGTAGAGCCATTGGGCATGATATTTGCCCTCATCGCATCGGGTTTGTGGATTGTCACTACGATCTATGCTATCGGGTACATGCGCGGGCATCACGAAGAAAATCAGACGCGGTTTTTTGTGTTCTTCGCATTTGCGATCTCGGCTGCTCTGGGCGTGGCTTTTGCCCGCAATATGTTCACTCTCTTCATCTTTTACGAGATATTGACCCTATCGACATATCCACTTGTAACGCACCACCGCAGTGAAGAAGCCATGCGCGCCGGACGCATTTACATGGGCATTTTGATGAGCACATCGGTGGGTTTTCTGTTGCTGGGCATGGTGTGGACCTGGCAACTGACCGGCACGCTGGAATTTGCGCCGGGCGGTATTATAGCCGGCAAAGCGAGCGAAGGCATTGTAATCGTCCTCCTCGGTCTCTATGCCTTTGGAACCGGAAAAGCGGCGTTAATGCCATTCCACCGATGGTTGCCTGCGGCAATGGTCGCACCCACGCCTGTCAGCGCATTGCTACATGCAGTAGCCGTGGTAAAAGCCGGCGTATTTACAATAATGAAAGTGGTGATCTACCTCTTTGGCACAGACCTGCTTTCGAATGCGGGTCTTAGCGAATGGCTGACCTATATCGCTGGCTTCACCATACTGGTGGGATCGTTGGTAGCGATGACAAAGGACAACTTGAAAGCACGACTGGCGTATTCCACAATCAGCCAGTTATCCTACATCGTGCTGGGAGCGTCGCTGGCAAATGACCTGGGTGTGCTGGGCGGCAGCATGCACATCGTAACACATGCCTTTGGCAAAATCACCCTGTTCTTCTGTGCCGGAGCCATCCTGGTAGCTTTGCACAAAACAGAAATCAGCGACATGAAGGGCATTGGACGGCAGATGCCCTTTACGATGTTTGCCTTTTTGATCGGCTCTCTGAGCATTATCGGAATTCCGCCTTTTGCGGGTGCGTGGAGCAAGTGGTATCTGGTTATGGCTTCTATTGAAGCCCATCAATATGTGGCAGCAGGGGTATTGCTGATGAGTTCGCTACTCAACGTCCTCTATTTGTTGCCCATTCCCATCTATGCATTTTTTGCGTCCGAAACCAATGACCACAACGGTCTGCACGAAGCACCGCTTGCGTGCGTACTCCCCTTATCATTTACAGCCGTCGGCTGCCTGGTACTCTATATCTATCCCGAACCTGTTCTGAACCTGTTGCTTATGATCGGAGGGGCCATGCCATGAACCATCCCGAATCCCCAAAACAGAATGAACGCTTTTTGGCCCATCTCGGATCCGTGCGCTGGCTGATTTTGGGCTTCTTCGTTTGGTGTGCGTTGTTGGTCCTGACCGACCTCATCGTGCATCGGCACTTGACTTTTGCCGAAGGCGAATTGCCAATTGAAGGCCGATTTGGATTCTACGCCATTTACGGATTTGTCGCTTATTTGATGATCGTCTGGGGCTCCATACTCTTGAGAAAAACGCTGTTACGGTCGGAGGACTATTACGATGAGTGAGGTTCATCCCGCACTGATCCTGCTGGCGGGTGGCCTGCTTTTATTTTGCCTGCCAACCACACCGCGCCGCATCGCGTCGGTATGCTTGCCCGTGCTCGGATTTTTAAACCTGCTGACCATTGCCGATGACACCCTGTGGCACATCACCTGGGGCGGCTACGAACTGACCATACTGCGTGCAGACCGCTTGAGCATGCTATTTGGATACCTGTTCCACCTGGCGGCCTTTATCGGCGCAATTTACGCGCTACATCTCAAAGACCGGTTGCAAATCGGCACGGGATTAATCTACGCGGGATCGGCGATTGGGGCGGTATTTGCCGGCGATCTGATCACCCTGTTCATCTTCTGGGAATTACTGGCGATCACATCGGTATTCCTCGTGTGGGCGCGCGGCGGTGAGCGTGCACTGCGGTCGGGAATGCGCTATCTGGTCATGCACATCTCGTCGGGCTTGCTACTCCTGCTCGGCGCGGTATTCTACTATTTAAACACAAAATCCCTCGCCTTTGATCACATCGGACTAAATGAGGGACATCACTACCTGATATTTTTCGCCTTTGGAATCAAATGCGCCTTTCCCCTCCTCCACAACTGGCTGATCGACGCCTATCCAGAATCCACGCCCGTGGGTACCGTATTTTTGAGTGCCTTTACAACCAAAACCGCCGTATATGCCCTCGCACGCGGATTTCCCGGTGAAGACCTGCTCATCTACATCGGCACCATCATGACCATCTTTCCGATATTCTACGCAGCCATCGAAAACGATATGCGCCGCGTATTGAGCTACAGCATGATCAACCAGATCGGATTTATGGTCGCGGGCATTGGCATCGGAGGCGCACTGGGCATTAACGGCGCAGTATCGCATGCATTCAATGACGTACTTTTCAAAGGGCTGCTATTCATGTCCATGGGCGCTGTCTTATTTTCCAGCGGGCGTATCAATGCCTCAGAACTGGGTGGCCTTTATAAATCCATGCCCTGGACCTGTGCTTGCTGTATTATAGGCGCCGCATCCATATCCGCAATACCCCTGTTCAACGCGTTTATCAGCAAATCCATGGTCATGCAGGGCGTCGCGGACAGCGGTGCTGTGGCCATCTGGCTGGTGCTCTTATTTGCATCGGCGGGCGTGCTTCACCACGCAGGCGTCAAAATTCCATTTTTTTCATTTTTTGCACACGACTCTGGAATTCGCTGTCCCGAAGCCCCCCTCAACATGCGGATCGCCATGACGATCTCTGCCATACTCTGTATTGTCATAGGCTCCTATCCACCGCTGCTCTACAACCTGTTGCCGCATCCCGTAGATTACGTGCCCTATACCACGACCCACGTCGTGCTCCAACTCCAACTGGTCTTCTTCGCAGTGCTGGCATTTGCGGTACTGATGTTGACGAGTGAAATCGACGTATTTCTGGAAACACAGAGGAAGCGAGGTATTGTCGGGATACTGATATTAATAGGCAAGCACCCTCCCGAATTGCCCGGTGTAAATCTCGACTCAGACTGGATTTATCGACGCGCTTTACCAAAAGGTATTCGCGCCATAGTCCGCACAGGCGGGCTGGTCGTGGATCGTTTTTTTGCGGGTGCAAAGGCGTTGATTCAAAAACTCATTGCGGGTATTCGGGCGCAACACAGTAATAGGGGATTGTTTGGCCGCTCGTGGTTATCGCAAAGCAATGTGCTCATCGC
>VXRD01000147.1 GCA_009838845.1 Gemmatimonadota bacterium
CGGAATGACCAGTATCATAAAGAAAATCACGCCTC
This sequence comes from Gemmatimonadota bacterium, assembly GCA_009838845.1. Classification (NCBI taxonomy): domain Bacteria; kingdom Pseudomonadati; phylum Gemmatimonadota; species Gemmatimonadota bacterium. The sequence goes on from VXRD01000147.1 coordinate 36, forward strand.
GAATCACATCGTTTTGCGTTGCTTTCACGTCTGGATAGGCGCGCGATTCGAGGCCCATGCCCGCACGCGTGTGTTTGACAAACAAATCCCATTTCTTGTCTTGCATCGACTCTTCGGCCAGATCCAGATGCTTTTTGGCCTGCTCGTGCAAATTGGTCATCCGCTGGTTTTCAATCGAATATTTCGCCAATTCGCGTATTCGCGCCTCATTCAGCGTCCACATATCTTTTGCGGCCTGGAACGAAGAGTGAATAAACGACCCGTGTTGCAAAGTCTGAAACCCATCGCCGCGCGCGACTTCCACGCTTTCCGCGCTTTTTGAATTCAGCAACATATAGCGCACGCCTATATCCAGTGACCTGCCCCCCAACCGCATCACAATTTTGACCCGTTCACCCGGCGTTGTAAAAATGGTTCCCACTGGTTCTTCTGGACCAAAGCCAATGGCATAGCCGTATTCCTGCGGCGCAGTATTGCCGGGACCGAGCACGCTGATGCTCGACAATTTGGATAAATAACGGGGATCGACTGTATCGTAAAAATCCGTTGCAATACACGGGAACAAAATCCGCGTGCGCTTGGATATCCACCAATCCATATTAAACTCGCCCCGGTATATGCGCGCCTGACGACCGTGATTGGGCGCGTACGTAATTTCGCCGCTTTCTGGATCCATATAAAAAGCCTTCACATCCACGCGGCGCTCGGCAATGCCCGGCATGTAAAATTCGCCATTTTCGTCGGCAATATCGTAGTAGATGCGGCGCACGCCTTTGATCGATTTGTCAACGCCCATTCGCAGCGAAGCCACGGCACCGGGACGGGGGCGATCAGGGATAATGCTTCGTCGGGGAAATGTGCGCACAAAACCCTGTAAACCGCGCATGCGATCGTCGGGATCCAGCTTGTAATCGGGCAAAAAATCCTCGGAATTTAACCCGAGATCGAGCACACCGGCAAGCAGGCGTATCTGCCCGGTGAGATTTTTGAAATTTACATGTTCGGATTTATCCAGTGGGGTATCTACTCTGAAACGCGCATCGTTGACCGTAATGAGCGACAGTGCCGGTGTACCCGCTTCCAAAACGACCTCGCCATCTGTTTTCAGGATTTTCCCCGGAATATACATATCCCAGTTCATGCCGCCTTTGGGATTGATCCCATCGATGAGGGCATCGGCCGGGTCCAGGTCAAAGCGCTCGGCTATCGCCTCTGAATAATGTATAAACGACTTGCCAAATGGCGTAAAGAAACGCTTGTAATAATAATTGCGCGTACTGTTCCAAACCCCGATTTCATCTGTCTGGCTCGTCAAATCCAGAGAAATCAACAGCGGCAATTCGAGGGGTTCGGTCATCAATGCGGCAAAATGCTTTTCCTTCCGCGAATGCCTGCTCAAAAAATCGCAAATACCTCTGAATCCGAGATGGTGTGCGGAAGAAGCGAGAAACAAAAGCGTGTGTTTGGGCGGGTACTTGCTAAAATATTCGACCAACTTCATCATGCCCACAATCCCACACGCCATCTCTGCGCCCGGCGCACGCGCGGGCACCACAGACATCGCATCGTAATACGTATTGATCACCACAATTTTTTCGCTCAATACGGGATCGGTTCCGCGAATCCAGCCCAAAATATTCCGCGTCTCTTTCTTTTCCCAATCCATTCGCGCCTTCAAAGTAACATTAACCTTATCCTTTTGCGCGACCAATTCTTTTAGTTTTTCGCCGCTCTTTTTGTCGATCCAGAAACGCTCTACACTATTGGGCACCTGCAAAAATTTGGTCTCTGACTGCGCGGTAAATGTGGAATCGGGTTCAACAAATATTATCTGCTGCGCGCCGAGCATGGCAGCATTGAGCCAGTTGTTCCACGAATTAAATTCCATCAACACCACCGCACCCTCTACATTGCGCCCATTAAATTCCGATACATCACCATCGCCACCCCACAAGAGATGCCCTCGCACGCCCCCCGTGGGCAAAGTGGTCGTCTTGACCAGATTGGGCCATAAACCGTGAATGGAAAAAACCTCTCCCGTGTCTTCTACCGTCAGGGTTCCACCATAGTCTATAGGCACGGCCACGTCATAGGTCTCGGCTTCGACGTCTTCCATGCCAAAACGCCGAAACTCAGAAATGATAAAATCCGCGGTTTTTTCATGCCCTTCATAACCCACCACGCGCGATTCGTGTTGCGTAAACTGGTCCATCAACGTGCGAATCCCATCTTCGCGCACAGCATCTAAAACCCGTGTCCCTACTTCCTCTGCTCGCGGAACGGGTACAGGAGGAACCTCGCTGGGCATTTCCAATCCCAACAAAGCAGCTATATGGGGATTTACGCGATAGGGACCGGCAATCAGGAGCGCGGTGATAAAAATCCCCAAACCAATGAGGCTCAATGCGATGAGCTTGTAATATTTATCCATAGCGATGTACCCAATGTCCGCGTTCTGGGAACCAGATGATGTCAATACCCACTGACAAAGTCACGCCGAGAATATATCCGACGAGCAAACCGATGAACAGGGGCCTTGATTTGCGATAAACCGTTGGCCCCCCCACTTTTATGATCACAAACTTAATCAACCACGCCAGAAAAGTTGTAAAACTGGTGCGCCGGACCAGATAAGAACCCGAAATCGCCAGCCCCACGGGATGCAGCGGCCACCACGCAAAGCGATAGCGCATATAGATCAACCCGGCCATCAGCAGACCGCCAATGCCAAAAAATACCGCTTGTTCGGGATGTTCCTCGTAAAACGGTGGCTCGTCGGGTTTTTTAATTACATTAACTGTACCTTGGAAATGGCGTTCGGCTGCCCGCGTAATCTCCCAACTGTTGAAATTATAAGCCCCTTGATCGTAACCCAACCACACGGTGAACAACATATTAAACAGCAAACTGACCATAAACACCAGCCCAATAGCCCCCATCAGCAGCCGCCGCTGATTGCCGGGAACGCCCTCGGAGACGCGCCCTGCATGGGCCAGCGCGGGCAAAAACAACCCCTTAAAATGCCCGGTAATCAAACCCGAATAGCGGTAAGCGACATGGGTAGCAAGCGGGATATTGCGCCGTCCAAAAAACGGTGCAACCATACTCCAGGCACCTATGGGTGTATTGGTAAATGGCATGCCAGTATCGGCCAGGATCTTCGCCATACCCGTATAGACAAAAATCACGGCGAGAAGGAGTAAAAATCCTTGCAGCGGATCGAAATTCATCTGCGTCAGCCAGACAAACAGATATACCAGGCTGCATAGCAGGCCGATACAAGCGGCGCGATAAGACATCAATTCATTGGAGTCATCCACCGTGGGATCCCTCCCGAGTGCCTTCATCAACACATCTCGCAAATGTCTTCTCGCAACCCAGAACGTCGAACACACAAAAACAATAAATGCCCCTGCAATCTGCCAGTAATACACCCCCGTGCGATAATAAGGGGTGATGGCTCTATAGCCCCACTTATTGAGCTGACCACCCTCAAAGATAAACAACAAATCAAAAAACCAGATTGAAAACAGAACATCCAGGCTGGCAAAATAAGAAAAAAGTATGGTAAAAATGCCAAAATATCCCCTGATAGGCGGCCATTGCCAATCAATCCAGTACCACCGCGATCGGTAAATGGGAAAACGCGGAAAGCCCGGTACAAAGTAATTGATACAATTCCAGGCCAGCACGCCAAACGCAATGGCAAATCCGATCCAGAACAAGCGGTTGCGCGTAAACTCGGGCAACCATCCCTCGCCATCGCCCGGTTTAGAAACTATATCGATCAACGGCGCCATCGCGGGAAAAACCAGGCGTTCGTTTTGCACCCATTGTTTTCTCAAAATAGTGGCGACACACGCCAGCATCAAAAAAGCCGCCGCCACAACCGTCGTCCACCAGAACAGGGGCAATACCCAAACGTCCCAGGGGATAGCAGCACCGCTCGGCAAGCCTTCGTAAAACCACGCAACGGCATTGCCCTCGGGACTTGGCAAGAGCCAGTTGGGCAAAAGCGGATGCAAATGCTCAGCCCACTCATTTTCTTCCGTAGCAAAATAATAAGGCGCCGTGATATAGCCGATCAAATATCCCGTCAGACCAAAACACGGCAGTGCCGCGCCCACGAGGCCCATCGCCAGAATCGCATGCCATTCGCCTGGTGAGAGCGCCCAGCCGGTCATTTTGGCAACAATGGCGAGTCCGATCATCAGGATCATCAGCACGATCAGCATGGCCATTGGGATATGGCTATACGTCATCAACGGAGCGTGCAAGATGTAGCGCACACAAATAGCCAGCAGATCGAGGGCGACGACCAGAAATAGCCCCAATCCCACAGCGCGCAATGTTACCGCGGGTTGTGAACTCGCATCATCTGCTTCCGTCTGAATATTTTGTGTATCAAGAGCCATTGGCGCGATTTTTGTGATATGAAGTAAAATTCCTTAGAAAATGTGCGGGAATAATTAACCCCCGCCCCTTGCATTTGTCAAATGGTTTATCTGTTTATAATTGTAAACCTGCATATAGCGCAACATCGCTTCTGTTTGCGAAAAAACGTACGCAAGAACCTTGACACCAATCAGCCGTTTTGTTAAATTTTCCAATCTTATCGGGAAAGATGATGGCTCCCTAGCTCAGTTGGTAGAGCAGAGGACTGAAAATCCTTGTGTCGGTGGTTCGATTCCGCCGGGAGCCACCATTTTTTAGTTGACCATACACAGACGTAGATTTTCTCGTACAAGTTCCAATTAAAAAAGGGTGTGAACTTACAGTGTTCACACCCTTTTTGTTTTTGGTAAAAAAATTGAAGCTATAAACTCTGAGCAACCCGAAACCCCACATAAAGGCTCCCGGCAAAGGTCCTGTGCCGGTCACGAGCAGCCGAGCGAAGGAAATAGCCTTCCAGGTACCATGCACCGCCGCGCACTACGCGCGCAGTAGAATCGCCGACCTCCCACGCAGACCCGTCATTAGGTGCCCCCACATATCTATTATTATACCGATCCAGAGTCCATTCCCAAACATTGCCGTGCATGTCGTGAAGCCCCCAACTGTTGGCCTCGAACGATCCCACAGGTGCTGACATCTCATTATCCCACTGACTGCCGCACCCATTGCAATTGGCGCGGTTGTGGCCGAGATTATTCCCCCAGCTATACCTCGTCGCTGTTCCCGCGCGAGCCGCATACTCCCACTCTGCCTCACTTGGCAAACGATAGTTCTTCCCCGTCTGTTCCGATAACCAGGCTGTGTACGCCACCGCATCATCCCATGTGACATTGATCACGGGACGACGTCCTCGCCCAAAACCCCTGTCATCTGCTCGCTCGCGCCCCGTCGCATCTGTGAAGACATCGTATTCCTCAAACGTCACCTCGTACTTCGACAGTGCAAACGACGCAATCGTCACCTCATGCACCGGCCTCTCGGCATTGGTGCAACTTCTCCCTGAAACGCACCCCATCTTAAAACTTCCCGCGGGAATCACCACCATCTCTGGCGACTTAAAAGAAGCCCCTTCCTCCTGTGAAACCCGAGCGGATACAACCGTGAAAAATCCCAACAAAAATAGAACGGAAAAGCTACTGATGATTCCCCGCATGATATCTCTCCTGTCATTATTATTTAAATGCGCATCACATAGAAAATAAGACAACTTCTTAGGGATGAGAAACATATTTTTCACCTTCCTATAGTCACATTGACCAGGGCACCGGGTCTGACATGCTTTCCCGCATTCAAAAAAAGACCTGTTACTTTGCACGTCCCATTTTCCGGATCAATAACAGGACTGATCCCGATAACGCGCCCGGGCAGCGCGCGCTTTCCGCCAGCGGTCGGCACGGCAGACAGCGGCATATTCATTCGGATCGCGTTCAGCCTTTTCTCGGACACAAACAGATGCACCTGAAGATCCTCGGGGTCAATGACCCGCGCGACCGCGGTGTAAGCCAGTATCCAGTCGCCTGCCTTTACATTGACCTCAACCACCATCCCGTCCTGGGGCGCGATGATTGCGGTTCTGTCCAGTTCCATACGCGCGGCAACCCAGTTATAGTGTGCGACCTCGGCATCGAAGCGGACATTTTCGAGCTGCTGATCACTGACCAGATTCTTATCGTGCAACACTTCCAATCGCGCTTTCAGGGTCTGCGCCTTCTTCAGTGCAATTCGAGCCGCGGCTTCCTTTACGCGCAAATCCCGACGGGATAATACCATGAGGGTATCCCCTTTTACCACCCGGTCTCCCACCTCAAAGTTGACCTGCTGCATCCGCGCGTTCATCCCGGCATAGACCGTCGCCGATTGCACAGGTACTAAAGGTGCCCTCAATATCAGTTCTTCTGCATTGACCCTTGCGGCAACGAGCATGAGGAACAGACCGCATAGAAACATCGCGTTGTATATCATAGTTGCAAGTGACTGGTGAACCATGGGAATACCCTCCTGTATGGGGTTGGAATTGAAACTTCGTGCCCTTCATATAGGGCAAAAACTGTGCCAAAATTCACAAAAAACCCGTAACTGATTGCAGGAGAGCGTGTTGTTAAAAAATGCCGAAAAAAGGATGTGCGGAAAACTGTGTCATATGACACCTTAGGTGTTTCAAATGAAACAGTAAGTGTTCCAAATGAAACAGTTGGGATTAGAATGAAATAGGGGGATTACGAAGGAAGATTACACAAAAAATGCCCTGAAGAACACAGGGCATTTTGGAAGGTTTTTGGAGCATACCATACAACGGGCTGTCATCATCGGTCCTGCGGACATTGTTTGCGTTTTGCCATTCAATTTTCCCTCCCGATCTGTGTTCTGGTCGCCACGGCTTTTACAGCTTCTATACCCAGGCGGTCTTCGAGTTGTTTCAAGTACAAACTGCGCGGAGAGACCTTCCGCCCGTGTGATTCCCAATATCCATCTTCACGCCTGTACCAGCCGTCTCGTTTCTCGCCGATGCAACCAATGGCATAATTTTGTGATGTTGGGGGTTTTTGCACGATAAAGCTCTCTGCTTCGCAATTCCACAATACTTTTTGTGCGCCCGCCCAACCGTGGCCAGTGCCCGAACCTTGCCGATCCTGAACATTGATGGCATTGCCGTTCACGATTACGTTGTCAAATAGGGTGCAAACAGACCACCGGTGATGGGGGCCTGAATCATTATGCGCGATATCTGCCGTGCAATCCAAAAACACATTTGGCCCCGGTACGCGGGCGTGTAGCACATAATCGTGACGCCCTCGCCGGGTATAACACCGTTGCACGAGAGACAATTGCCCGTGGATGGGAAATGAATATCGCCGTCCCCCGGTGATCTGTGATACGGGATCCAGACACTGGCTATCCTGCACGGTCATCCATTTTGCCAGGTTGCCAATGGTTACACACGCATATCCAAAGTGAACCGAGGTGATATTGCGCGCCCACGCATTCTGCACGCGTGAAAATACGACAAAATTCCAGGCGTGATCTTCATCGATAAACTCATCCTCCCTACTTTCATCTTTTTCGCTGTCATCAAACTCCGATACGCCGCGCAAGTTCTCGATGCCGACCTGTTCAATGCGCCCGGGATATTCGTATTTGAGAACCCACCCGCCGCCGTATTCGCGTTCAAATGCATTGCCCATTGGTGCGTCGATTGTTATCCGGTTGCCTTCTATGGCAGTTATGGTGCGGTCAAAGCGAAAGTCATAAGTGCCCGGTTCCCACTGCCGAACGTCGGGATGTGACATCTCAATGCGATCCATCCCTATTGCGGCAATCCACTGAGCCTTACTGGGGCGATGCACGAGGATGTTATCGCCAACTGCAAAACCCGAAGCATCTTCTATGGAAAATATTTTTGCGCCTACGGGGACATAATCATCTACAATGGCCTGTCGCGTTCCCCCTACCTCTTGCCAGAATGATCTGCCTTCAAACTCGATCAATGTGCGCTGTTCTGTTCCCGTTGCAATCAATACCGTGCCGTTTTCACCTTCGCCTTCACCGCGCAGTACGACGCCACTTGCCCGAATGTACAGGGTCCCACCAATCCGATATTTTCCGCGCTTGAGTAACAAGGTCCCGCGAAATCCATTGGCGTCCAGTGCGCGCGCAGATACGTCGTCAATTGCCGCTTGCAATCGCGCTGTGTCGTCTCCCCCGGCCTGTGGCTGTACCGTCATCGCCACTGGCACATCTGGCAGAGCCACACCACCACCCATATAGCCACAATGTGAAAAGTCTGGAATGATATTGCCCTTCTCATCTGGTACATAGGCCAGTCGCCCGTCAGGTCCCGAATATACCAGTTTACTGTTCTGAGGTACATAAGATACCGAACTGCTCCGCGTTTGGATAAAATCTGCAACTTGCGCCCAAATTGGGATAGGATATATGGAGGGGTCGCGTGAGGCGATAATATCCCGAGGAATTGGCACGCGGATCCGGGTTATTCCCGCCTCAATCGTCTGTGTCAATAAAATCTGCGTTTCGGTTCCCACCACAATGTTTAATGGTTGTGTGGTGGCGTTTTCAAGTGTGATGGGTATGTACCACTCCGTGCCGCCAGATCCGAATCCAGCAGCGAAGGTGAGGAAATCCCCAAAACCGATTTGTCCGTCAGAATCGAGATCGTAGATGGGATCATATCCCGCATCGGTCTGCGTTGCACCAAATTTCTGAACAAAGAGGATAAAATCACTAAAACCAACGGCTCCATTGTCATCGAAATCGAGATGGTCAATGGAATTTATTTCCTGTACTGGCGCGTCAACTTGCCATGAAAAGGTCTGATCGACGGTTGCAATATGATCGATGAACAGGCGCGCGTTTGAATTTTGACTGGTTTCTGTTCTATACGTGATGTATCGCCTGTTGTAATCGGGGTCTCTGCCCCAGATCTCGTGGGGTTTTGCCAGTTCGACAACGGCAAGTTGCCAGCCCTGAGGCGGTGTTTGTCCCTCCCAGATCGTATATATGGCTTCCCTACCGCCGCCCAGAGGGTGGTTGCGGACCTTGATTTTGAGATCCCTCAGGCCATTGCCCTCTACTTTCCACCAGAAGCTCAAGCTGTGTCTTTGGGAGATATCCTGCCCCGTGCTAAAAAAATTGTAGGTAAAGAATCCCGTTTGACCGGCTGGTGGGGAAGCAACGATGGCAAACCGACCCTCCTGGGCATCTCTGGATAACTGGACATTGTTGGACCAACCGGAGAGATTGTCGCAATAGGTCAGCGTTTGCACCGGATCGCTGGCAGAGCAAGGACAGGCCCACAGAAATAGAATTGTGCAGGTGATAATTGATCGCATTGTGTGTTCTCCTGGCCGCTGACAGCTTGTTTCTATATTTGCAAATATCTGCAATTTACTCGAAAAAACAGGGGCTTGCAATGGCATTTTGGCGTATAATGCAGGCGTTGTTGGAGGCGAACCTGACAGAACTATGGAGGTGTCCCTATTGAGATAGACAATTGTGGGATAGTGTCCCTATTGAGACTGACAATTGCAGGATTATGTCTATAACTACGTAACATTACCAAATTAAATAGGGCAGACCTTGTGTGGCCTGCCCTGTTATTGGAATTATTTTGCTTCAGGTGAATCCAGAAACGCCTTAACGCTGTTTACTCAGCCGTGGGATCAAAACCTTCAATACGCCCTTCCTGAATCTCGATCTCATCGCGGCGTCTCACCCGCTCAACCTGTCCATCGCGCAAATCGACCACGCGATCAGATACCCCGAGCATCTTGTGGTCGTGGGTATTGGTCACAATGGTCACACCGCTTTCGCCCTGCATCTTGAGCAACAACTCGATAATTTCCTGCCCGGTCTTCAAATCGAGATTTCCCGTCGGCTCATCAGCCAAAATCAAATCGGGGTCATTGGCCATAGCCCTGGCAATTGCCACGCGCTGCTGCTGTCCGCCCGACAATTCGTAGGGTTTGTGATGCAAGCGATCAGAAAGGCCCACCAGCGACAATTTGTGCGCGGCCTTTTCCTCGTAATCTTTGCGCGACATACCCGAAAACACCATGGGCAAAGCCACATTTTCAAGCGCCGTCATCACGGGAATCAGGTTAAACGACTGAAAAATATACCCCACACTGTGGCAGCGCAAATAGGCAATTTGCCCCTGGCTCATATCGCCCATATTGGCACCGTTGACCAATACAGTTCCCTTCGTGGGTGTATCCAATGCCCCGACCATGTTAAACATCGTGGTTTTTCCCGAGCCAGAAGGACCCATAATGGACAAATACTCACCGCGAATCACATCGAGGTTCACGCCTTGCAGGGCATGCACTTCCTGGTCGCCCATCCGATAGGTCTTCCAGACCCCTTGAACTTTGATAATATAATCTTCAGCATCAACCTGTTGTTCAGCAGCCGATTCCTGAGCCATTGTGTTCTCCTCTGAAACAATAAAGTTCACCATTGAACTCACGTATGGTAGCGAAAACCCATGGGCATGTCAAGCCATTTTAATCGCAATAAAATTCTACGTGATTCTACAAGTATCTTCTACTATATTCTAAAACCGCATTGTGCTATAGACCTGTCGCATCACCAGAACCAATACGAAAGGATCGCATCATGAAACTCGCAGTATGCAATGAATTTTTTGAAGATTGGAAAATCGAGGACGTCTTTAACTACGCAGCGGAAATTGGCTGTGACGGCGTAGAAATCGCGCCTTTTACACTCGCGGAAAGCGTCACAAGAATTTCTGCCAAACAGCGCAGCGACATTCGCAAAGCCGCAGAAAAAGCCGGCGTCGAAATCGTTGGCCTGCATTGGCTACTCGCCAGTCCACCGGGGCTTTATCTCACGCATCCGGACAAAGCCATCCGCGCCAAAACTGAGGATTATATCAAAGCATTGATCAACTTCTGTGGCGATTTGGGCGGACAGGTTATGATCCACGGCTCACCGGCACAGCGCAACATCCAAAAAGGCTGGGACCGCGAAGAATGCTGGAAATACGCCGTCGATGTCTTTTCGAACTGCACCGCAGAAATGGTGCAAAACAACGTCACCTATTGCATCGAAGCCCTCACGGGCAAAGAAACCAATATCCTGAACTCCATCTCTGAAGCCCTCAAAATGGTTGCCGATGTCGGTCACCCAAACTTCCAGACCATGGTCGATACCAAAGCCGCAGCCGCTGAAAACAAATCCCATGTGGATGTAATCGCCGAAGCCGGCAAAGCCATGCGCCATGTCCATGTGAACGACCCCAATTTGCGCGGTCCGGGATTTGGCGACTTGAAATTTGCATCCATCCTCCGCGCCCTCAAAGACCGCCACTACGATGGTTATGTATCCGTAGAAGTCTTTGACTTCACACCCGATGCACAAACCATTGCCGCACGCAGCATCGGATACCTCAAGGGTATTTTGGAAGGATTGGAAAATTAGAATCAATGTTCCGGCAACCGCTCTGCCACAAAACCCAATTCTTCTTTAATTCGACTCACATCGTAAACACTATCGTATTCATGCCCGGGCCGTTCAAAATGCGACAGATCCACCTCTTCGCCCCACCAAGCGCGAAAAATCTCCGCCACGGGTACGGCAACCCACGCCTTTGGACCCGCGGCATTCATAATGCGAACCCCGGGTTTGTGCAGCGATAGCGCAGACAGCGCGAATGCCCGAACTGCATCTGGCAAATCCATAATGGTCATGGAGCCCAAGCCCCACTGTCGCGTCGGAGAAATATTGCGCAAAGGCGGCAATCCAGCGTGCGGCACCGAAGACAGGCGCAAATTAATCACATCGATATCGCCATTTTGCCGCGCATAGAACTTTGTGATCTCCTCCATCAAAAATTTCGACAAACCATACCCATTGCGATCCAGACATGGGTGTTCATCGGGAATCGGCAATGTCTGTGGACGAAAAGCCTCATTCTGCATCCCGACTGCTGCGATCGAACTCGCCATCACAAATTTGCGGCATCCGCGATCCATCAAATAGCGCATCAAACACCGCGTGCCCTCCACATTGACAATCAGCGCGTCGCGCTCCGAACAACCGCCGGTCACAGCCGCGAGGTGAATCACAACATCAATCGACTCATCATTGAGCTGTTGCAAATCTTCAAAAGAGCCAAACTCGCCGTTCACATAGCGCAAATCCAATTCTGGATTATTTCGACTCATACAAATCACCCTGTGATCTTCCGCCATCGAGACCGACAGTGCCCGACCGATAAAACCACTCGCTCCGGTAATCAGTACTGTGCCCACAATCCCTCCTCGTTTAATCAATAAAAATATCACTCGCCCCGCCTAAAACATCTGCTATAACCTCCCCCTCTTTCATCACCATCTTCACCTGTCGCAAGCATGCAATATCTTCAAGCGGATTGCCCGACAGTGCAATCACATCTGCGAACATCCCAACGCCAAGATATCCAACGCAATCCGCCATACCCAACATCTCAGCCGTATTCGTCGTTACCGCCTTTAACGCATCCACCTCTGACACCCCCAACCCAACGAGTTCTTTTGCCTCGCGCCAGAGCGTTGCATGCGTACTATCGGTACCCAAACACACTTTCACACCCGCCCGCACGGCTTCGGGAATATATTTTGCCGTCGATTCGCGCGCGCGTTCAACCCGCTCGCGCCACCAATCCCACGTCCACGTATCAAAAGACGCAAAACCCACTTCATCGTCGAAAAACAGTTGCAAATTTGGATCGCTCAAATACGCGCCCGATTTCACAAACAAAGCCACATCCTCTTCGGTCAACAAATTGGCGTGTTCAATACTATCGATCCCAGCTTCCATCGCCCAGCGCATTGCCGGTCCGCCAATCGCGTGTGCGGCCACGGGAAGTCCCAGATCGTGTGATACAGCAATCGCTGCATCAATTTCCCGCCTCGAATACGCAGCCACATCTGTCAGGTCGCCTCGAATATAGTCCTCATAAGAATCGCCCTGCCGCACATTGGTAATAAACAACTTGGTCCAATCCGCACCCTGAGAAAAATTCTCTCTGATCTTAAGCGTCAGATCTTCTACCCCATCCGCGGAAAAACACAAAAAAGGCGCAGTCCCGTGACCTGGTCTCAATGCCCGCACACACACCTTCAACCTCGGCCCCACGGCTTCGCCGCGATCAATCGCACCCTGAAAAGCCTTCTCAACACCCGGCCGATCTCCCAGAGTGCGCATGGTCGTAACGCCTGTACTCAGATCACTTCGCAAATTCATCGCACCGCGCAACACAGCCGTTGTCGCATCCAGATCGAAATGCGCACTCAAAGGCAACTGGAACCGATTGTTAATCGTAATATGTACATGAGAATCAATCAACGCTGGCATCACAGTATATGCTGAACAATCCACCACCTCGGCGTTTGGAGGCACATCTACTTCCGTCCCAACACCGACCACGCGCCCCTTATTCACCACAACCATCCCCTGCGGAACGGGTGCACAATCGGGATGAACAATCAACAAGTTGGATTTAATCACTTTTGACATATTTATTTTGTTTGTATAATGTAGGTGGAACAACAAAACACCGTCATTTTGATCACCGGAGATCTATTCATGCAATTTGGCATCTTTTACGAACACCAGATTCCCCGCCCCTGGGCAGAAGGCGAAGAACACCAGCTTTTCAAAGACGCGCTCGAACAAGTCGAAGTCGCCGATCGGATTGACATTGAATATGTTTGGGAAGTTGAACATCACTTTTTGGAAGAATACTCCCACTCCTCAGCCCCCGAAGTCTTCCTCGCGGCCTGTAGCCAACGATCAAAAAATATCCGCCTGGGACACGGCATTGTACTCATGCCCCCCAATTACAACCATCCGGCCCGCGTTGCCGAACGCATCGCAACCCTCGACCTGATCAGCGACGGACGCGTCGAATGGGGCACGGGTGAATCGGCCTCTCGCGCAGAACTCGAGGGATTCAACGTCCCACCCGGAGAAAAAAAAGCAATGTGGGCGGAAACCGTACGGGAAACCGCCAAAATGCTCGCATCAGACCCGTATCCCGGATATGACGGCGAATTTTTCTCAATGCCCGAACGCAACGTCTTGCCCAAACCCCTGCAAAAACCCCACCCGCCGCTGTGGGTCGCCTGTTCCAACCGCGAAAGCATTCGCTGGGCGGGAAAACACGGCATTGGCGCGCTCACCTTTGCCTTTATCGAACCTGAAGACGCCAAATACTGGGTTGACGAATACTACACCGCATTTGAAAACGAATGCGAACCTCTCGGACAAGCCGTCAACCCCACCATCGCCATGGTCGCTGGATTTATGTGTCACGAAAACGGGGAAAAAGCGCGCGCACAGGGCCTCGAAGGATTCCAATTTTTCGGCTATGCACTCTCCCATTACTACCGACACGGGACTCACATCCCCGGCAAATTTGACATCTGGGCAGACTTCCAGCAAAACAAACCCGAACGGAAAAAAGGTTCGGGATCAGGTTGCATTGGCACCCCGGACGAGATTCGCGCCCATCTCGAAGCAATGGAAGAAATCGGCGTCGATCAGGTCGTCTTCCTGCAGCAAGCCGGCAACAACAGACACGATCATATATGCGAATCACTCGAATGTTTCGCACAAAATGTATTGCCAGACTTCAAAGCGCGACACGAAATATACGCCGCACAAAAAGCAGAACGCCTCGGCCCTGCCATCGAAAAAGCACTCTCTAAAATTCCACCGATAGACAAACCCAAATCCACACCCTTCGAAGCCTATCCACTCTTAAAATCACCCGACGAAAAGCAAGAAGACCTCGAAATTGTGGAATCTGTTGCGGGGAAACGAATCAACGAATAGACGAATCAACGATAGCAGTTGGGTGGTAGGGCGGGGTTCGTCTATTCGTCTATTCGTCCAATCGCCTCGCGCACAGCTTCTATTGTATCTTCAATATCCGCCTCTGTATGTGCCAGGGAGAGAAACATCGGATGCGAGGGATGTAAATAATACCCACGCGCAAGACATCCCCGCAACACCGCCATGCAGCGATCGCGGTCAGAATCGTCTATCACTGGACGCGGCATTGGCCCGACGCCAATGAGATGATAACTCAGTCCTCCTGCTTCGCAAACGGCGTTGATACCTTCGATCAATCGGCTTCCAATTTTCCATTGATAGGCAATGCCATTCCGCCTCTGCAGTTCCCCTATCACGACCTCCATAGCCGTCAAACTGAGCGGATCCCCGTGCGCGGTACCTGTCATCCACACCGACTGACACGCTTTTGCCCCCAGAATCTCGCGCTTCCCGGCAATAAAACTTCCCGCATACCCATTGCAACACGCTTTGCCAAACGTCGCAATATCGGGTACAACCCCATAATATTCCCCCCCACCGCCCATCGCCACGCGAAAACCCACCTTTGTCTCGTCAAACACGCAGACCGCGCCGTGTGCATGCGCCAGATCTACACACCCTTGCAAAAACCCATCCGGTGGCCCGTTTCCTTGAACCGTCTCCATCACCACACACGCCACCTGATTGTCATACTTCTTCAAACACGCTTCCAGAGCGTCTAAATCGCCGTAGGGAACCGCACAGGTCAGCTCACTGACGATTTTCGGAACACCCTCATCGCCGGGACGAGCCCAATCGTGCCAGCCGTGATACCCGCACGTAATCACTCTATCGCGCCCCGTATATACCCGCGACAGGCGCACCGCGCTGGAAGTCGCCGCACTGCCTCCAATAAAAAACCCCACCATCTCAGCACATGGAATCACTTCAATGAGCAATTCCGCAACCGTCAACTCCCTGGGATATGCCAGACTGTACACCGTCCCATTCGCCACCTGCTCGTGTATTGCACGGCACACAGCAGGGTCATCATACCCCAGAACAATCGGCCCGAAACCCATTACATAATCCAAAAACTCATTGCCATCCACATCCCAAAATCGCGCGCCCGCTGCGCGCTGTACAAATGCGGGATAGTCCATATCGACCTGGCCAAAAATATTCTTATGCGGAATGTACCCGCGAACCAGAACATCGCCATAGCGATTCAGAAGAGCCTTTGACTTTGCAATGGTATAATTTTTTTTTGACATTTATGACCTCCTTCGCGCGTAAATTTGAACCTCTTATTCAACAAATGAACTTCTCACACAGACACAAGCACAAAATAGACTGCTTCTGTGCTCCTATTGTACTTGCCCCCCGTCTTTTCTTGTCTTATCCTATTTTCAATAGGGAGATAGCTTTCATACTTCTCAATTCTAACCGGAGAATTTATGCCACGCGAACTCATTGCAGACCGACCGGGGCATACGACCTTGCAGGAATACGACGAAGAACCCTTAAAACCCGATCAAGTGCGCGCAAAAAGCTTGTTTTCAGCAGTAAAACACGGCACGGAGTTCCGGGGTTTTCAGGCCAATACACTCGATGCGTCCGATATTTTTAGCTGGGAATGGCGCATGCACCTGCGCGGACAAAAACAGAAAGACGCGTTCCCCAAACGGTTGGGCAATATGTATGTCGCCGAAGTGACGGACGTGGGACAAGACGTCTCAAATATTCGGGCAGGAGATCGAGTTTTTGGTCATGGTCCCGTTCGAGAGACGCATACACTTTCGGCGGATCGCGTAGAAAAAGCCCCTGAAGGTATCTCGTGGCAGGCTCTAATGGCTACAGACCCCGCGGGCGTTGCCCTCGGCGGCGTCAGAGATGCCAATATTCGCATTGGGGATCGCGTCGCGGTCTTTGGTCTGGGAGCGATTGGATTGATGACCGTACAACTCGCCCGCATCGCTGGCGCGCGCTGGGTTGCGGCAATTGATCCCATTGAAAAGCGATGTCTGATTTCCGAAGCCTACGGTGCAGATATCGTCCTGGACCCGCGCGAAGCTGATGTGGGCATGGTCATTAAACAAGCCACCGCAAAACTCGGCGTCGATGTATCCATGGAAACCAGTGGATCGTCCGCCGCAATGACCGACGCGCTGCGTTCAACGCGCTATCAGGGCACCGTTGTATCCACAGCCTATTACAATGCCCCCATGCAAAACCTGCATTTGACCGGCGAATGGCACCGCAACCGGATTCGCATTATATCCGTGAGATCCGACAGCGAACCCTGGCTGGATTACGGATGGGACAAAAAGCGCGGAAATAAAGAAGCCTTCGACCTGCTCGTTGAAGGCCGTCTAAACGCCGAGGGCCTAATCGATCCCATCGTGCCATTTAACCGCGTTGCCGAAGCCTATATGCAAATGAATGAACATCCCGAAACCGGGATTAAACTCGGTGTTGATCATTCCCTTTAATGGGTGATCCACCACTTTACCCATGCAAAAAATTCAAACCATAGCGATATGTCTATCCATCCTGTTGACCACCACGAACCTGCTGGCGAGTGAGGGAACAGTGCAGCAAGTTTCGGGAGACCTCGTTTACGTCACGGGCATGAACGGTTTGGCTCCGCTCTGGTCAAATCTCACAGTGCAGAACGGACAGGACACAGGCGCAAAACTCGAAGTCATCAAAGAATTGCCAGAACTGGTCATAGCAAGAGTCGTAGAGGCCAACGGAACAGCAGTGAATACCGGCGATGCAGTGGTGCTGAGTACCGCACAACCAGACGTATCGGCGCGAAAAGCCAGACGGACTGTTTACGCCACCCGCGTTGACAAAAATCCAAATGTAGATGGCGTACTGGACGACCCCGTATGGTCGCGGGCAACGCCGATCAAGGGTTTTGTACAGCGCGATCCAAACTACTGGATGCCGAGCCCCGAACAAACGATCGTGCGGATTATCTACACGGACAAAA
Organism: Gemmatimonadota bacterium; assembly: GCA_009838845.1. Classification (NCBI taxonomy): domain Bacteria; kingdom Pseudomonadati; phylum Gemmatimonadota; species Gemmatimonadota bacterium. The sequence continues at coordinate 17,824 of VXRD01000147.1, forward strand.
GCATCTACTTTGGCTTTGAATGCCTCGTCCCGGACTCCTCTCAATTTATCGCAAACAACATGCGACGAGATTCTGAAATCCGCGGCGATGACAATATTCAAATCCTGCTCGACACGTACAATGATCGGCAAAATGGCTTCTTTTTCTCTGTCAATCCCCTTGGGGCGCAAAGCGATCTGATGCTCTCCAACGAGGGGCGAACCTATAACCGCGATTGGGATTGCAATTGGGTCGCCCGTACCAAACACTATCCCGACCGATGGACAGTCGAAATCGAAATCCCGTTCAGCCAACTGCGGTTTAAGCAAGCTGCCGACGCCACATGGGGCATCAATCTCGCGCGCTATATTGCCCGAAAAAATCTGGCGACCCAGCTCGTCGTCGGCCAGCAGAATTCTTCATCCACAGAGCGTTACCGCACGGCGGACATCGGCGAACTTCACGGCCTCCAACACATTCGCGCCAGACGTCCGATATATATCAAACCCTACGCTTTGCCGGGCACAACCATGGACGATCAGGCAATCAATCCCTCTGAAAGCCGCACATTTGAAACGGGTCTCGATCTGCGCTATGGCATCACGTCAAACATCTCGCTCGACTTATCCTACAACACGGATTTCGCACAGGTCGAAGGCGACCAGGAACAAACCAACCTGACGCAGTTCCGCCTCTTCTTCCCCGAAAAACGCGAGTTCTTCCTCGAGGGCGCCAACCTCTTCCAATTTGGCGAACTGGCGCGCGTAACCGGCAGCGGTACCAGACCGCCTACCCTCCTTTTTTACACCAGACGCATCGGCCTTGAAAAAGGGAAAAAAATCCCGATTATCGTCGGTTCAAAAATTGCCGGAAAAGAAGGGCGAACCAGTATTGGCGGCCTCAATGTACTGACCGACGCGGCATTGTTTGAAGACGAGGATGACACAATCCAGGTACACCGCACCAACTACTCGGTCCTCAGCATAAGACGCGACATCTTTGCGCGGTCAAACTTTGGTTTCATCATGGTCAACAAACAAATCGATGATCCTCACGAAGGATGGAACCATTACAACCGTGCGGGGGGCATTGATTTCAACTATTCTCCAACGTCAACCTTGAATTTCCAGGCTTTTGCAGCGCGAACATGGGATTCACAAATTGGAGATGCAGACGATGCGCGATTTGTATCTATGAATTATCGCGGCACCAGGTATTGGGCGCGTCTCAAATTTCTCGATGTCGAGGACCAATTTGAGCCCGCCGTGGGATTCATCAATCGCAGAAGTGGATTGGAAGGTTTCAGGCGCTATGACCTGTATGCGCGCTACAGACCCAGACCGAAATTCGGCAATATTCGCTACATGTCAATCGGTCCCGAAGCACAAATCTTTACAGACCACAACAACAATGTGAAATACTGGACACTCGAACTCTCGGCATTTACCATTTTTAATACCGGTGACTACTGGCGGAACGAATTAAAACGCACGCGCGACGTGGTCGATGAAGAATTCTCTCCCTCTGCGCGAAACAAAGATGTGATCATTCCCGCCGGAACCTATACCTTCACATCATTTACCACGGGACCGCGTCCCAGCCGATCCCGAAAACTGCGCCCCGGCATCAACTTTGAAGCCGGCACATACTACACTGGAAGACGCTATACCATACGCTCGGAAAGTTCTTTCCGCCCCTCTGGCCAACTGTCTTATGAAGTGGAATATCAGGGCGACTGGGTCCGACTTCCCCAGGGTAATTTTAACATCCACACACTCAGCAATCGCCTGCAGTACTCCTTTTCCACAGACTTTTTTGTCAAACTCTTTGTCCAGTGGAACAACGACAAAGAGTTCGCCAGCGCGAACTTTCTCCTCAACTACCGATATCGCCCCGGCAGCGACATCTTTCTCGTCTTCGACAGCGCTTATGGCACCGATCCGACTTTAACCCGACGAAACCGCTCAGTGCTCCTCAAGCTCTCCTATCTCCTGGGTCTGTGACGAATCTGCGAATCTACGAATCTGCGAATCGAAGCTCGTAGTGATTTGGGGTGGTTGGGCGGGATTCGTCTATTCGTCTATTCGCGCTTTTCTCGTCTATCCGTCTAACAGCCAGCGCGACGGCTTCGCCTCCGCCAATGCAGAGTGAGGCAATGCCAATGCGCTTGTCGGCGCGTTTCAGGGCATGAATAAGAGTTACGAGAATGCGCGTGCCGCTCGCCCCAATGGGATGCCCCAGCGCGACAGCACCGCCATTGACATTGAGTTTTTCCCCCGGAATGCCCAGATCTTGGGCCGCCGCCATTGGAACGCCGGAAAAGGCTTCGTTGATTTCAAACAGATCGACATCCGAGACCGCAAGGGAGAGTTTGGACAAAAGTTTGGATATGGCACCGATAGGCGCGAGTGTGAACCACTCCGGCTCCTGTGCATGTGTGGCATAACCCAAAATCTCAACTTCGGGAGCAATACCGCAATCTTCTGCTTTTTCGTCAGAAAGGACAATAACAGACGCCGCGCCATCGTTGATACTCGACGCATTGCCAGGCGTCACAGTGCCGTCTTTTGAAAACGCAGGGCGCAGTTGGCGGAGTTTGTCCTCGTCAAATCTCAGGGGTTCTTCATCCCTGTCTATCGTTGTAATTGTCTTGCCAGAAGGTGCTTTTACGGGTACAATCTCGCTGCGGAATCGACCTTCACTATCGGCGCTAAGTGCTCTGTTATAGCTACTGATGGCAAAATCATCCTGATCTTCGCGCGAAAAATCGTAGCGTTCAGCACATCGGTCACCACAGGTCCCCATGTGCAGATCATTGTACACATCCCATAAGCCATCGCGGATCATTGAGTCAACGAGTTCGCCAGTCCCCAGTCTGTACCCCGTTCGCGCTTTTTCGAGAAGATAGGGCGCGCGGCTCATGTTTTCCGTGCCTCCTGCGAGAATCAGGTCGGCATCGCCACACTGGATGGCCTGCGCAGCGAGCATGATGGATTTGAGGCCCGAACCACAAACTTTGTTAATCGTTGTCGCCCCCACCGACGTATCGAGACCCGCGCCAATAGCAACCTGACGCGCGACATTTTGACCCAGCCCCGCACTGAGCACATTGCCAAAAATCACTTCATCGACATCATCGCCGATTATGCCCGTCTGCGCTATCGAAGCTGCCGCGACCACACTGCCCAATTCAGGAGCAGACACCTCGGCAAAGCCGCCCATAAATCCACCAATAGCTGTGCGCTTGCTCCCGGTAATATAAATGTGTTTCATGGTCATACCTCCATTTTACTATCAAGATACGTCCAGACCTGAAAATAATGCAAGAAATAAGAGGTAAGAAGTGAAACATCTAATCGCCATTGCCCTGTGTAGTATTTTATGTGCATTAATCCTCCTGATGGCCTGTTCTGCACCCCCCGATGGCAAAACCGTATTTATCGAATCGGGCTGTACAAGATGCCATGAAATCAACGGCTCTGGCGGTTCTCAAGGACCACAATTAGAGGGCTTACAGAGCAAATGGACACCCGAATCACTGGAAGAATTTCTGAGTGATCCCCCTGCGTACGCAAAAGATAATGCTCGATTGCTGGCGTATCAAAAAAAATACCCAACGCCAATGCCCAGACTTGAAATCGCGCCCGCACGGCGAAAAATACTCGTCCAATATCTCCTTAAAAGGTATCCATGAGAAATCAGATCGATAAAAAATACGAGCGGATATACAGAGAAGTTGCCAAAATCCCCGAAGGTACTGTGGCAACTTATGGACAGATTGCCGAACGGGTTGGGTGTGGACCGCGCGAAGTGGGCAGGGCGCTATCGGAATTGCCTCCTCACACATCCTGTCCCTGGCATCGGGTCATCAACGCGCGGGGAATGGTGTCCATTCGCAGCGGGAATCACATGGCACATCACAACCAGGAAGCCCGCCTTGAACGAGAAGGCATTGTATTTGTCAATGGCCGCGTCGATCTCGAAATTTACAGGTGGGAGGCAGATTTTTAAGGCCTGAATACAATATCACCAGCAAGAGCATGCAAATTTGTGTATTGACAAGGGTACCCGGTTTTTTTATCATTCACGCGCTTAGGGGAGAAATACGTCTGTAAATAATGAGAAAGGGGATGCAGTGACCAAAGCTGATATTGTCAATCAGATTGCCGGAGCTACGGGATTGACCAAAACAGATACTTCTGTCGTTGTAGAGGGCTTTCTCACCTCGCTCATCGCGGCAATGCAGCAGGGTGAACACATCGAAATTCGCGGTTTTGGCACGTTTAAGGTTGTTCATCGCGCACCGCGCACAGGTCGCAATCCCAAAACGGGCGAGGTTGTCAAAATTCCCTCGCGCGCAATGCCCGTGTTCAAGCCCTCACGCGAACTGCGTAATTCTATTTCTGAGGCTTCTGTTCTTCCATCCGGCTAATGCACCCACAGGAGGTAGCTCTTGCCCAGCGGAAAAAAGCGCAAACGCGCAAAAATCGCAACGCATAAGCGAAAAAAAAGGCGCCGAAGAGACCGACATAAAAAGAGAATCTAAAGGCGACCTACTATACTGATGTTATGGATTTAGCCCCTCTGGACCTGGATATGCCGACGTTTTCAGCCACAAACGGCTGTGATACACGCTGGTATAGACCATAAAGGCAGGGGCCTATCCATAGTCTGCCCTCTGCGGCATTAGCTCAGTTGGATAGAGCACTGGTCTCCGGAACCAGAGGTCACAGGTTCGAATCCTGTATGTCGCACCACAACCAATAGGGCGAGAGTCGTTTGTAACTCTCGCCCCATTTTTTGCGTCTCACTTCGCTTATGCGTCTATTTGTCTTATCAGATCCCGTAACTCCTGAATCAGCGCGTCCAGACCCTGACCTGTGACAGAGGAAATTCCCATATTTGTTTGTCCCTGAAAAAATGGCGCCCTGCGGTGTTCGGGTGGCAACAAATCCAGCTTAGTGGCAATGAGCATCGCGGGTTTCTCGCGCAATTTGGGACTGAAACGATCGAGTTCTTCTCTCAAAACTGACAGGTCGTATTCGGGATTGAGGCTGGTGACATCGACCATAAAAAGGAGAACGCGTGTGCGTTCAATATGGCGCAAAAACTGAAACCCAAGCCCTTTGCCGCGATGCGCCCCTTCAATCAGGCCGGGAATGTCTGCCATAACAAAGCTATCGTAATCGCCGCATTTGACAATGCCCAGATTGGGTTGCAGGGTCGTAAAGGGGTAATCTGCGATTTTGGGTCGCGCCGCAGATACTCTTGATAGAAGAGTCGATTTACCCGCATTTGGATGGCCGACCAGACCGACATCGGCGATGAGTTTGAGCTCGAGCTCCAGATGGCGTTCTCGTCCCGATTCTCCGGGCTGGACATACTCTGGCGCTCTGTTTGTCGGCGTGGCAAAACGCGCATTGCCACGGCCCCCGCGACCGCCCTCAAGCAAAACAACGCGCTGATCTGATTCAGTCAAATCCGCGAGAATTTCACCCGTTTCTGTATCCTTGATAAGCGTGCCAACCGGTACGGGAATTTCAGCATCATCGCCCCGCCTGCCCGCTTTCTTTTGCCCCGACCCATGTTCTCCATGCCCTGCGCTCAGGTGTTGTTGATACCGATAATCGAGCAGCGTGGAAAGGCGCGGGTCTGCAATAAAAACGACATCTCCCCCCTTGCCACCATCGCCGCCATCTGGCCCCCCTCGCGGCACATGCTTTTCTCGGCGAAAACTTTTGCATCCATTGCCGCCGTTGCCCGAACGGGCATAAATTCTGGTTAGATCAACGAACATGGGAAAATTCGCTATGTTGCGGACTCTGCCTGTGCGCTATTTCTCAAAAGCAGAGCCTCTTCAATGGGGATGTGCTCATCTGCGCTGTTGATGAGGTCCCTCGCCGTATTGTAGGTAAAGGAAATGACCTCAACGCGCGGTCCCAGAGTTTTAACGAGATCGACCAGAGGTACAAAATCACCGTCACCACTCACGAGAACCACGACATCGAGTTTATCGACAAATCTCATGATATCAATGGCCATGCCCATGTCCCAATCGCCTTTAGCCGATCCATCGCTGCGCTGCCGCAAATCTTTTCTTTTTACTTCATAGCTCTTTTGTTGAAGCATTGAGATAAAGTTGCTCTGGTCAACATCTGGCGATTGCACGACATAGGCAATAGCGCGGATCAAGCGGCGTTTACCCACACTGAGTTCCAGCAGTTTTTCAAAATCGAGACGCGCATTAAACGGTTTTGCGGCATAAAAGATATTCTGTACATCGACAAATATCCCAACCCGCAATTCCGGCGCGGGAATGTCTGTGCGCCGATCTAACCGGGCTCTGGCATTGGCCTGTAGAGCGGCGATACTTTTCTGAATGGCATCGAGAGTAGCAAAAATTTCCCGACGCTCTCGAGCACCGCTAATAGCTTCTTTATAGACCCTATTCTTAATCTCTCGAAGGTCTCGAATCGAAGCCTGTGCTATGTTAATCTGATCTAATTTTTGCTCAATGCGCGCTATTGCCTCTTGTATTTCCACAATCTGATCTTTAAAGTCTGCCATTTGTTATGGAGTCTCCGATATTAGTTTGTGTAACCCTGCGCCAAGGGCAAGGGCAAATCTGCTCGCCTGTCCGAGTTCTTCGCGATCTCGTTTTGGCAACTGCGCAGTATCTATACCGAGAAATATGGGATATTCCTCAAGGCTGAGACTGGCTGGTGGATCAATGGCCGGTATGTCCCCCGACAGATAAACCCGTTTGCAGGGGCGGTGTGAAGAACTGGCGAGAGAGAACCAGCGTTGCAGACTTGAAGAATTGGGAACAGTTGTTTCAACACCGATTAAAATACCATTTTCAACGGCAACGTAACAAGACCCATCGGGATCGCTGTGAATAGCCATTTTCCTACCTGCCTCCCATACGCGAGCGGGTAGGCCAGCACAAAATAGAGCCAGCGGAGCGACGGAGAGATGCAGGTGGGTTTCGCCCAGTGCAGAACACAGGGTTTCGTGTGCGTCAATCACCCCGTTGCGCACTGCGGTCCAAAAAGCCACGCGGCCCACCGCAATAAAGTCGATCACACTATTGTCAACAGGAGAAATAAGTGCCTGAGATGCTTCCCAAAAAATCTGCTCTCGGCGGTCTTTTTCTCCCGCGACTTCGAGAGGAATTTTTTGGATGTGATACAGGCCACCCGAAAGACAAAAAGAAAGCGTGCCAATCGGTTTTGGCAGGCTTTCAAGTGCTTGTCCCAATTCCTCAACAAAGGATTTGGACACTTCTTTTTCGGGATCAAAATCAAAAGCCTCCGATACGCGCTGGTTAATAAGACCCCTGAGATAATATGCATTATCCAATTTTTCAAGATGGACCACGCGCAAGGTGTTGCCCGAAATATGAATGCCCGTCGCTGTACTCATGGCGTACTCATCGTAAGGTGTGGCCGCAAGCGATCTAGGGTTTTGGAACCAATACCCTTGACCTTTGTAATATCGTCAATGCGCTTAAATGCCCCATTCTCTTCGCGATAAGCCACAATGCGTCCCGCAAGTTGAGGCCCAATACGGGGCAGACGCTCAAACTCTTTTGCCGTTGCCGAGTTGATATCGATTAATTCCCCCGCCGGAGAAATTTCTACTTTTTCTTTTTTTTCAGAGGCGTCCTCTTTTCCGTCGGCTTTGGCTGGCGACAGGTATTGGTGAACTTCTACTTCTTCTCGCGGTGGAACTTCCACAGCATTTTTTCGCACCTCAAAATCGGGAATGCGATCCGGATCTTTACTGTCGAGATAACGGATAACAATCCCCACAATAAGAACGCCGCAAAGCATCAACAGAATAATTTGTTCGTTGCGGTTAAAAGTGAACATGGAAAAGTCCAATTATTGAAATCCGATTTCACCCCAGAATCGAAAATCCCAGGTCACATTGGTGAGGTCGCGCAGGTGGTCTTTGCGCCGTTCATGGCGAAACGTAGTCCCGCCTGTAAATCGCGAGCTAAAGGCATATTGCGTACCCAGGCTAACAGACCAGGATGTCGAGTTTTGACGGATAATGGGTTCGGCTGGCACATCGGGTTCGGCACTTCGGGGCATTTCGGTTTGTGTATTCAAATTGCGTGAAAAGGAAAGCGTAAGGTCGAGAGTGCGCTGAAATCTTCCGCGCAGTGAATAGCGCACATCTGCTTGCAATGTGCCGTTTTCCGTCAAAGTGGTTCCGATCAGGCGATCGGCAAGGGTCGGTTGAACAGAAGCTGTATCGGCAGTCACATTGCGCTGATAGCGAATTTCATCGTTGCGGCTCTGGCGGCGGCTAAATGTCGTATTCACATCGCCCTTCCAGCGCGCGCTCCACTGAAAAAGCGGATTGTATGATATTTCTCTTGCATCACTTGTCAGATAACGCGACGAGAGACTGAGACTGCCATCACCCCGTCGGGTGCGCGATTCCTGGTACCCAAAAGTGGCATTGGAACTGACCCAAAACCAGCCGATCAAAGGCACGCGCTCAAGACCGCGCCAACTCGCGTCAAATTTGGGAAAGATGACCTGATCATCTTTGCCGAGTGTATTGCCCGTACGTTCGTTTTCGGAATAATTGGCAGAGGTGTTAAAATTCAGCCCCAGGGGCAGCCGAATACCACTGGATACCTGCGCCTGTCTTCGCACATTGCTGGCATTGGTTCTCGTTCCCGTGCTCGCGACCACAATGGGGACCTGGATCGTATCTTGAAAACCAAATTGATAGGCCAATGAGGGACGGGCCGTGAGACCAAACAAATTATTTGATTTGTTCTGAGAAACACTGCTCGTCACATTCTGAAGGCGGCCACCCACTTTTCCAATCCACTGCAAAATGGAAAAACCATCGTCTTTACCGGACTTGCGCGTCCAGCGTTGAAACAAGCTGGGCAAGTTGAGATTGATGCGCGCATTCGCCGTTTGCTGGTTATTGACCGTGAGTCCGCGCCTAACGCTACCGTACTGCACGCGCTCCCCACCGATTTCGAAGCGATCCGTGTACGTAGCCGAATACGACGGATTCACGGTGATCCAGTTGGAAATACGCGGCGTAAATCTGAAATTGAGCGATTGATTGCGCGATATTTCGCGTCCAAATTGGAGTTGGGTCAGGGCGTATCCATTTCGCAAATCGCGGTTGAGAGTGAGCGAATAATCGGCATTCAGACTGCGAAATGGCGAGAGTTTAATGGCATAACTTTCGGTCAGGTTGAAAGTCTCTCGCACTGTATCAATCACATTTGAAGTGTCGCCTGCGATGGCGCGAAATGAGGTCTGATCCGATACTCCGCGATTAAAGCGCAGATTGTAATTGATGCTGGAGGGCAGGTAAAAAAACTGCGCCTCTTTGAGCGGTTTGTAAAAGGGCACCCACTTGAAAATGGCGAGAGCTTCGCGCTGAGACCACACCTGATTATAGGTCATATTGCCGTTTAGGTTCTCGTTCAGGCTTCGCCTGCGCTGTGTAATCGCACCCGTTGTCGATGCGTCAGAACTATAGTTGAGTGACGTGGAGGCTTTGTCAAACAAAATGCGAGACAGCAGGCTCGGGTCTTCGCGTGCTGGCCGCTTTCTCAGCGAAAGGGTAAAGCGCGTCTGAGAGCGCACATCGCTTTCGTTGATTTTTTGTTCGGGAGTGAGCACAATATCCGATCCCGGGCGTATGCGGGGGCTTGATGTATAGCGATTATAGCTGAATCGGACGGGCAGGGAGGTATTCCACTCTTTGGGAAAGAATTTGTCGATATTGAACTGGCTGTCAAAGTTGAAGCGCGTGGTGGTGTTGCCCGAAGCCCTGCCTTGCAGATCTTGGAAATCACCGCTTCGGCGTTCCAAATTGACCGTCAAATTGCCCAAATCGGCCAGGGTTATGCGCGTATCGGCCAGGGCAGATAAGGCGGATTTTTTGCGGATATCATCAACGCGCAATTCATCCATCCAAACTTCGTTTTCGCCAATGAAAATCTCATCGCCGCGGTTGCGAATCCCCACGGTAAAGGCTCTGATCGAAGCCAACGCGGGATTGCCGCGCACGATATAGGTGCGACCATCCACATCGATCTCTATGCGATTGCCCTCTTTGTCGTAGCGAGCGAGAAAATCGCCACGGCGAAGCGACACACTAACGGTATCAGACACTTGCTCGGTGGCTTGAAGACCCAGCAATTGGCCTTTGAGTTGCGACATGACCTCGAGGTCTAAACGGACGGTATTGGTCTCTTCTGCCCAACCGCGATAAACCCGCGAGCGGTATTCGTAATAGTTGAGAGAATCGTCATTGATAGGGGCAAAACGCATAAAAAATTCGATGGGACTGGGGCCCGTACTCAAGGAATCTGCGGCGTCTGAAAAATTGGTGCTATACGTCGGATCGGCCGGGTTGCCGCCATGCAAAAACAGCGTCATAACACCGTATTCGGTATAGTCCTCGCCATTGGCAAAACTGCGGGATGCAGAGATGGATTCGCCCGGGTAGAGATCGACAAATTCGAGCACCAGAGAATTTTCAGACAAACGAATACCCGTGGTGGGGTCAATTTCTCGCTCGAGACCCGGAGGAGATTCGTAAAAGGAGTTGTTTGTGCCGATAGTCGAAACCTGAAAATCGCCCGATAACTGCCCGAAAGCGACCGGGTCTTCCTGCCATTCACTGCCGGTCGCACTAAATGTATAGATTTCGACAGAGGTGGTGTCGTTGTGTTCGAACCAGACGCGCACAAAGTCAATCTCGCTGGCAAATGTGGTGTCGGGACTACCCTCAAAGGTACGGGGCGCGTCTTGCCCTTTGAGGGGAATGCGCAATAAACGCCACGGGGGATCTGTAATGCCGCCCAATTCGGGAAAGAGATCGGATTCCGTGCCGGGCACAAGCATAGATGGGCCAGTAAAGGCGCCCGATGCGGGAGACAGGCCCCTATTGCTGGACAAATCGACGCTGTATCGGATAAAACTGTCGCGCTGGTCGAGAAAACCATTGCCGTTGAGGTCTTCGGTATCGGGTCGTGATTGGCGCTCTGCCCTGTTGCCCTCTGTCCCATTGAGACCAGAGGGATAGCGACGCAAGATATCCGTCGTGTTTTGATCCACATCTTCAAAATTATCTCCCGAAGGATCGTTGGGCACAGTTACACCTGGAAATATTTTTCGAAAGATCTCGACTTCTTCGGCGTCGGTCAATCCATCCAGACCAATGTCTTCTTCGTCAATGACGATATCGTCTCCTGTGGGCAAGCCGCCGATGGGTTTGTCTTCTGTGCGAAAACCACTTGGAAATCGCTCTCGGTCACTGGGATCGTTGTACATGGGGTGATCAAGGGGCAGGCGGACGCGCTCAGAAACATCGCCCAAATCGATGTGCAGATGCCCATCGTCTCCCCGAATCCAGAGTTCGAGAAATTTAGACCGCGACAAATCGAGACCATTGACATAGCGCATAATCCCCGCCCATGATTGTTGGGGAATGCCATTTTCGTTGTTCTGAGAACGGATGGGAAATCCATTACTGCGCGCTGGATCAAATCTCAGTTTGAGAATATCGACAATGTCTTGTTCCGCGCTTATGTCATCGCGGGTGGGCTGAATTCGAGAAAGAGATGCCCTGTCGCGGTCAATGGGATTATACCACGTCAATCGCCCCTGTGGCAATGTGAGCATTCTGCTGTTGCGAAGGGGAACACTTGCGCGATTCCACCCTATTTTGCCAATCGCAAACGCCGTGCTGTTCAGAGCGCCTTCAAAATCATCGATATAGGCCACATTTTTGGTATTGGGATTTGGCAAACTCTGCGCGATTTCAAAGTCCATATCGATAGACGACGGTGCCTGCGTGTTCACGAGTGGAATGGAATTGACGAGATCGCTCAACAGTTTGGGTTGCATCCGGAAGCGCGCATTGGCATCCCACAAAATAGTGCGCGTGGGTTCCTGCCCAACCCGCACGCGCGGCGAAGCAGTACTTTGACTGCCGTAGAGCAAGGTCATGCCAATAAGCGAATACTGATCGTCAAAGGGCCGCTCGAGACGCACGCCCAAAAGGCTTTTGGACTGACCAAAACCAAATTGGTCTTTGGTCTGATACGATATGTCCAGATCAGAGGAAGGATCCGAAACCTCGTTTTCGGCATCGCCAATAAATCTCAAACGGCCTGTCACATAATTTATCGTGTAGTCTGTATCGCGTGTTAAGGTTCGGTTGTTCAGACGAACGACTTCGCTGTCTTGAAGCAGTCCGCCAAATCCGAGGTTGTATTCGGTCGATTTGCTCGTCGAACTCACCCGCAACTCATACCGCCCCGCTTCCTGGCGGTTGGACGTGTTGGTCTCGTTGTAAATGCCCGGCACGCGCACCTCGAGGTCGGGTGCTCCCAACCCCTCCTCGCCAAAAGGCTCGAGAAAGGGAAAGACGAGATGCCCTCTGGCGAGACTCAGCCCGGGGATCTCATTGCCCGTACCAATATCGATGAGTCGATCTGGTGGAGAAGATTCAGAAGACCCGTTGGTATGCCGGTCGAGGCCAAAAATTTCCAGGTATGATCTGCCCTCCTGATTGTCCTGCGGACTTTCACCGGGCACATTGCGAAAAATGCCGACGAACAGGCCCTCGGGACTGACGTTGCGCCCGCCCAGGCGATAAACATTGCGCCACGCAAGCCCCCATGTCGGGTCTGTGGGGCGTTGTTGCCTGGCTTTGATGAGCTTGAGCTGGATTTTTTTATCTGGATTTCCCGGATCGGGAATAAATTGTATGTCGCCAAAATTTTCACCAGACGCGGTTTGATAAGCCACCGCAAGCGTGTAGCCCCGCGAAATCCGACCGCGTTCATGGATAAGAAAGCCTTCGGGTAGAGGCGTAAATTCGGAGGGGTCAAGCTCGTGAAACGTGCCTTCTTCAACGCCCTTGTCAGAACGACGCGACGCACCTTCATCGGGCGATCCATTGTTCCACACGAGGTATGCGATACCGGGAATGGCCGAGTCTTCGAGGTCGTTTTGCGCGTTGTAGTCGTTTATGAATACGCGCACGCTTTGCTCAGTGACGCGATCGCCCGGCGCGGGTAACAAGCCGTTGCGGAAATTTTCTCGATAGATATTGTCGAGAAAAAAGTAGGTGTTTTCGATGTAGCTGTAATCGGGAATTGCATCAGCCCTTCCTTGCCCTTGCCCCGTCTGCTCTTGCCCCGTAAAGGTTTGGCGACCACTCGACGATTTGTCCTGAGATGTAACAACCGTAAAATTGATGGCACCAACCCGCCCCCGCGTTTTAATGCCAAACAGCCCGCCTCTACTGCCGCCGCTAAATCCAATCAGTCGCGTGCCGGGCAAAGCCAGTGTCGTATTGCCCGCTTCTATGGTTTCAATAATGCCGTCTTCATCGCCTTTGTATTGCAGGCGCAGGCCCTCGGTCAGATCAAAGCTTTGTCGTTCGCTATCTTGCTCCAGCGAAACCAGGATCCGATCGCCAATGGAGCCTTCAACAGTGAGTCGAGCTTCTTGCTCAAAATTGATGGTGGGAAAACGCGATGTGCGCGTGAGAGCTGCTTGCGCCTGTCCCAAAGTGTATTGCGAGAGGCCCGACAATTCGATGCGGCGGTACCCCCGTATGGTGAGATTGGCAGCCCCTTCCCCGGTAATAGCACTCAAACGCTGGGGGACGCGAATCGGAATTTTGACATCGATTATACCCTCACCTTCTCCATCCTCATCCAGGCGACCTCCCAATCGCTCCAGTGCAAGGCGATGGGTATCATGGTAGAACTTGTAGCGCATAAAGTCGCCCAGACTGATAATCACCGGAAGGCCGTAAGGTGTACCGCCCAGATCGCGGAACACCATCAGTGTATATTCGGCTTCTGTTTCTATCAGTTGCGCCGCAGGAGTCGCATATGGGCGTCTTCTGGGAAAATAAGGAGTGGATCCGGGTGTATCGCGCAAAAAGGCTTCAAGCGTTGCCACACCTATTTGCGGGCGCAAACCCGGCGTGGCAAGGGCAATACTCGGGCAGAGCAACGCGAGAGAAAACAGAACACTGAGGCCGCGCGACCACAGGTAAATGTGAATAAACTTCATAAGGACTTTGGGAAACAGGCGGAAAGTTGTATGAGAGTGCGGGTAATAGGTCGTTAGACAAAGTACATAATAGCACAAGCCACATGAAAGTCAAGGTAAAATCCGCAGAAATTGGCGGGAGATAAACATCGGTAAGCGCGTCTTTTTTTCAGAGGTAAAAAGCCGTATATTCCGTTGATCGTTAAACTCATTTTTTTAAAAAAGGTTCCTCATGCGCTTGCGCCGGTATGTGATATCCGAACTGATAATGCCGTTTTTATTTGGTTTTTCCGTGATCATCTTCCTTCTCGTCATCGATCTCATTTTGCAAATGCTCGACCGCATTCTGGGAAAAGGCGTACCCATAGGTGTGGTTTTTGAGTTGTTTTTTTTAAACACGGCCTGGATGATTGCCCTCGCCGTTCCGATGGCTGTGCTGGTCAGTACCCTGCTGGCATTTGGTCGCTTGAGTGCCGCGGGTGAAATTGTGGCCATGCGCGCATTGGGCATTGGGATTCATCAGGTTGTTGTGCCGGTTCTGCTTGTCGCCGCGCTGCTGGGAATTGGGCTGGTGATTTTTAATGATCGCATTTTGCCCGAATTTAATCACCGCGCCCGCGTTTTGATGACAGATATTCACCGCAAACGCCCCGCGGTTGCACTCGCAGACAAAGCCGGTGTAATGATTGGCGATTTCAAAAATTACCAGATTTTATTTGATCGCGCTGATGCAGGCGGAAATATACTCCATGACGTACTGGTATATAGCTTTAATAGCGATGGGTTTCCCGAAACAGCGGTTGCCGATTCGGGCGTTGTCGAATTTGACGAAGCGCGAGACGAGGCCCTGCTCTATCTCTTTAATGGGGAAATGCACCGCATTGATCCAGACGATCCCACAGTCTATGCGCTCACAACATTTGCCAAAGCCAGATTGCGGCTCGGAGATGCGGGCCAACAGTTGTCGCGGTCGTCATCGGCATATCGCAATGATCGAGAAATGGATATCGCCACCATGCAGCACAAAATTGCACAGTACGAAAGCGAATTACACCAGGCGAAAGTCAAAAGAGCAAATCTCCTGAATGCGTTTGTGCGCGAAGTGTTAATAGATTCTACAGATACAAAACCCGTGCAGTCGCTGCGCGCTGTATTGGGGCGCGTGGCAGCCGATACGCGAATTGCACGCCATAAGTTGAGAGCAGCAGACCGGTTGCGCGTGGAGGTACACAAAAAATTTTCAATTCCCGCAGCCTGTGTGGCATTCGTGCTGGTGGGCGCGCCAATCGGCGTGTGGGCGCGCAGCAACAGTGTGGCAATTGGCGCGGCGATCAGCATTGGCTTTTTTTTGGCGTGGTGGATTTTTCTCATCGGAGGTGAAAAACTGGCTGACCGCGGGGTGCTCATGCCCTGGTTTGCGATGTGGATACCCAATGTATTGACCGCCCTCGTAGGCGTTGTTCTATCTGCTCGTATTATCTGCGAGTGGGGCGTAAAAAGGAGATAGCCGTGCGTATTATGAGCCGCTATGTCGTCGTCCAATTTGCAATGCCTTTTGGCCTCAGTTTGCTAGCTTTTACCACTGTTTTTGTCGTAATTGATCTGGTAGATCGCCTCAGCGCGTTTATAGACCGCGAAGTTGGCTTGGGAACAATTCTATCTTATTATTTCTGCTATTTGCCCTATATTGTTGTCCTCGTGCTTCCAATGGCGGTCTTGCTCGCGGGGTTGTTCTGTATGGGCGGGCTGATACAGCGCGGGGAATTGCTGGCAATGAAAAGTGCCGGCATAAGTCTTTATCAAGTCGTGATTCCCTTGCAAATACTGGCCCTTGGAATCAGTATTTTGGCCGCTATAATGGCAGATCAAGTCGTGCCGCGAGCAAATCGGGCACGATCGAAAATCGAGCAACCGCGCCGATCAGCAGTCGGGCCTCAGTCCATCCGCGTGCAAATCGCGTTGCGAGATACGGGCAGGCGCGTTTTGTCAATGAGAGAATACGACGCCCAGGCCATGAAAGGACGGCAGGTGTTGCTCGACAAATATAAAGGCGGGTCACTCGCAGAGCGCGTTCGCGCCGAAGAAGCGGTTTGGACCGCCGAAGAATGGCATTTTATAAATGGAGATCGGCGCGTATTTTCAGATAAAAAAGAATTTTATCGCACATTTCGCGTGTGGGCGGCAAAAGATATAACACTAACGCCTGAAGACCTCGTACGCGATGTCGTGCCCGAAGATCAGATGACGTATTCTGAACTGACGGATTTTATCCATCGCAAATCGCGCAACGGCAGCCAGACGCTTCGAGAATCTGTGGCACTTCACATGCGTTTGGCATTTCCATTTGCGAACTTCGTTATCGCCCTTTTTGGCCTGCCTCTGGCCTCTCGCATGCAGCGGACGGGACGCCCCATCCAAATTGGCATGTGCCTGCTAATCTGCTTTGCATTTTACGGGTGCATTCAACTCGGGCGCGCTATGGGTTGGAACGATGTGCTATCTCCTGCCTGGGGAGCCTGGGGGGCAAATGCGATCTTTGGCGCAATCGGGATCATCACGCTTCTCACAACGCGCAAATAGTTAAACACCTTAACATTCGAGGATCCACATGAAATACAATATTCTCCTGATGATCTCCGATCAGCACAGCAAATATCACATTGGTGCTTACGGAGACCCCCTCGTGCGCACGCCCCATCTCGACCAACTGACGGAAAACGGTATGCGCTTTACCAGTGCGTATTGCGCCTCACCCGTTTGCGTGCCCAGCCGCATGTCATTTATGACGTGCCGCATGCCTTCGGCCAATCGCGTGTGGAACAACAATCACCTGCTGCATTCGGGCATTCCCACCTGGGCACATGCCATGGGATTGGCCGGGTATGAAACATCGCTTATTGGGCGGATGCACTTCAACGGACACGACCAGCGACACGGCTTTGAAAATCGTCCCTTCGGCGAATACGGTGCCACACATCCGGGTGCAAACAGGCAGGGCGCGCCCCTCTTCAAAAGCATTTCAACGGCGACCACCGGACAAAATCGCACGGCCGTCGAAATTGCCGGACGGGGATATGGCTCATATCACGTTTTTGACGAAATGGTCGCGGAAAAAACCAGCGCGTATTTGCGCGACAAGGCGAAAAATCCCGGCGACCGCCCCTTTGCTGCCGTGGCGGGATTTCTGTTGCCTCACTGTCCCTTCATCGCACACAAAGAGCTTTTTGATTATTATTACAACCGCGTCGATATCCCCCAACACACGCCAAATGAACCCGCAGCCATTCGCAAATTCAAACAACTTCGCGGCCTCTACCCCCCCCTTGACGAAGAACGCATCCGCGTTGCCCGCGCCGCTTATTTTGGCATGTGCGAATACCTCGACCTGCAAATCGGGCACATCCTTCAGACCCTGCGGGAGACGGGCCTTGACCGCAACACTCTGGTCATTTATTGCTCGGACCATGGCGAAATGGCCGGAGAACACGGCTGCTGGTGGAAAAGCAGTTACTACGAAGGCTCTGTCGGCGTTCCCCTCATCACAAGCCTTCCAGGCGTAATCGCCCCAAATACAGAAAGCAACCAGATATGTAATCTGATGGACATTGGTCCCACCCTGCTCGACATGGCGGATGGAAATCCCTTGCCGGACATTCACGGGCACTCGCTCTGGCCGTTGCTTACAGGGCGAGATTCAGGCGATCACCCCAACGAAACATTCAGTGAACACCTGGGGATAGAACGCACACCCTCGTGTATGATTCGAACGGGACCCTGGAAATGTTACACATACCACGACGATACCGCGCCTGTTCTGTACAATCTTGAAGACGATCCCAATGAAATGTGCGACCTGGGTACCGATCCCAATTATGAACACATCCGCGACCGCCTCATATCCCGCATTTTTGAACACTGGGATCCCGAGTATGTACTCAAAGAATGCGCGAATATCGACCGCGATATACGCCTGATTACCCGCTGGGGACAGACCATTCAACCCATCTTGCCCGATAGCGTCTCGGTGCCCGATGACGCTGAAGATATTGAATGTCTGTGAAGCGAGAGACTGGGACCGGGGGAGACACAGGGACCACTGACGGCTAATCACTTTTGTTTTTAAGTGACAAATGATTCTTTTTTACTTTACTTTAACACCCCCAAATTATCCGTTGTCGCATTTGACTGAATAGTTCTTCGAACTATTTTTACAGAGGGCATATTTATGCAACGCAAGTTTTTAATCCCAACCATATTTGTTATTGTCATCGGGTTCGCGTGGTTATCATCCTATTATACCGACTGGCTGTGGTTCTCGAGCCTCGATTTTCAAGCTGTCTTCTGGACCACCCTGAAAGCGCGTTTCCTGTCCGGCATATTTTACGGTCTTATTGCCGCTGTAGTCATTGGTATCAACCTCCATTATGTCGGACGGTTCACCCGCTCCGCTCTGGAAGCAGACGCCTCACTTTACGAAGGTGAAATGCCTGGCGCAAGCCTGTTGCGCTCAAATACTGGCTATATGTTAATCGCCGCTGTCCTCGTCCTCATTATGGGCAATGTCGGATCCTCCCAGTGGCCCACCCTGTTGCGTTACTGGTATGGGGGATCATTTGGCACTTCCGATCCCATCTTTGGACGCGACGTTGGGTTTTATGTCTTTGATTTGCCCTTTTACCAATTTACAGTCGGTTTTCTCATCGGCACAGTAATCGTATCAGCCCTGGCATCAGGGGTTATTTACATGGCCACAGGCGGTATTCGCTTGCAGGAAAGCATTCAGGTCATGCCGCGCCCCGTCGCACACCTGTCTGCCCTTGCCGGGCTATTCTTGCTGTTTTCGGCTATCAATTATTACCTCAAAATCTACGGCCTGCTCTATTCTCCGGGCGACGTCTTTTTCGGTGCTGGGTTTGTCGATGTCAACGTTCAGCGCTGGATATATTGGCTCCTCATCATTGCCTTTGTCGCAACCGGCATCATGCTCTTGCGAAATATCAAAGCACGTGAAGCGCGCCCACTTCTCATCGGTGTTGGCGTCTTTCTCGTTGGAACCATAGGACTGGGCAGCATCCCGGGTGCAATTGTGCAAAAACTCATCGTAGATCCCACCGAACTCCAGCGCGAAACCCCCTATATCAAGAATAACATCGACTTTACGCGAAAAGCATACGCCCTCGACAGGATTGTGGAACAACCTTTTGAAGCATCCGAGAATCTCACCGCAGCGGATATTGCCGCCAATCCTTTGACCATCCGCAACATCCGCATCTGGGATGAGCGCCCAATGGTGCAAACCTATCAGCAGGTTCAGGAAATTCGTCCCTATTATGTCTTTCCCAGTGTTGATGTTGATCGCTACACTGTTGACGGCGTATATCGACAGGTCATGCTCTCGGGTCGCGAACTCGACACCAATCGCCTACCGGCTCAGGCGCGCAACTGGGTCAATGAAACCCTGCAATATACACACGGATATGGGGTTGCCATGAGCCCGGTTACCCACGTCACCCCCGAGGGTTTGCCAGCGTTTATGATCAAAGATATCCCTCCGGTATCCGACTGGGCAGAGCTACAAATTTCCCGTCCGGAAATCTACTATGGCGAACGTACCTACGGCAACGTGGTCGTCAAAACCAGTGCCGAAGAATTTGACTATCCCCAGCGCGATGGCAATGCGTTTACCACCTACGAAGGCAATGGCGGGGTACCCATGGGGAGTTTCATCAACCGCCTGGCATTTACCATTCGCATGATGGATCCCAATTTGCTCTTGAGTACCTACATCCTATCTGAGAGCAAAATCATGTACCACCGGCAGATCGCCCAACGCGCACGGGAGATCGCGCCCTTCCTCTTCTTCGACTCCGACCCCTATCTCGTTATCTCAGAAGGCCGTCTGTACTGGATTCTGGATGCTTACACAACCACCAACATGTATCCCTATTCCAAACGCATGGGTCGGTCGCAGATCAACTACATCCGCAATTCGGTCAAGGTCGTCATGGATGCCTATCACGGTTCTGTCACCTTTTATCAGGCTGAGGATGAACCCGTGATTGCCGCTTATGCCGCGATATTCCCCACCCTGTTCAAATCAATTGACACCATGCCTGCTGACTTGCGCACCCATGTGCGCTATCCCGTTGACCTCTTCCGCATTCAAGCGACGATGTATCGCGAATATCACATGCAGGAAGTGCAGGTATTTTACAACCAAGAAGACCTGTGGGAAATTCCAAATGAGATCTACGGCCAAAACGATCGCACACAACCGATGGAACCGTATTATATCATCGTCAAATTTCCCGGTGAAGAACGCGAGGAATTTCTGCTGCTCGTGCCCTTCACACCTGCCAAAAAGGACAACATGATCGGCTGGCTTGCCGCGCGATGCGACGGAGAAAACTACGGCGACTTGCTGGTCTATCTCCTGCCAAAAGAAAAACTCATCTTTGGTCCCATGCAACTCGAAGCCCGCATCGATCAGCAGCCAGATATATCGAGCCAACTCACCCTGTGGGGACAGGGCGGCTCCGAAGTCATTCGCGGCAACCTTTTGGCCGTACCCATCGAATCATCTTTCCTGTACGTTGAACCCATCTACCTGCAAGCCCGCCAGGAATCCGAGCAATTCCAACAACAGGGCTTTGAGGGCGAAGGCGGTGGACAGCCGCAGCAGGGACAACCACCGCGTCAACTCCAGCAGAGCACGGCCATCCCAGAACTCAAGCAAGTGATCGTCGCATTTGGTGGACAGGTCATCATGCGCGATACATTTGAAGATGCCCTCAACGAACTGTTTGGCTCTGGTGCGGGGAAAACCCTGGAATCCCCAGGTTCCGAAGAAACATCCACAACAACATCAGAACAACCCGCTGAACGCACCGCAGCAGCGTTGGCCTCAGAAGCAGATATGCAATTCCAGCGCGTGCGGGAATCGCTTCAAAAGTGGGATTGGACAACCGCGGGTGAAGCGATGAAGCAGTTGGAACAATCGATTCTCGAATTAAAAAAGACACTGGAGCAATAACCTCTCCAGTCCATTTTTCCCGATTCAAACATGGATAGGCGGAATAATTCTGTCTATCCGTGTTTTTTAGGACTCTACAGAAAGGAAAAAAATGGCTGTAAAAGTCGGATTTATCGGAACTGGCGGCATTTCACGCCCCCACCGGAAACATCTCAAAAATATGGATGACGTAGAAGTGGTCGCAATGTGCGATCTGGAAGAAGACCGCGTCGCAGAAGCCGCCGAAGAATGGAATGCAACTGTCTATACAGATTACAAAACAATGCTTGAAAACGAAGAAATGGACGCGCTATACGTGTGCATCCCGCCCTTTGCACACCAAGAGCAGGAAATCATGGCCGCTGAAAAAGGCATAGCTCTCTTCGTGGAAAAACCCGTGTCTGTCACAATGGAAAAAGCCCGCGAAGTCGATGCGGCCATTCGCAAAAACAACGTCGTATCATGCGTTGGATTTCAAGGACGCTATTTAGACATTATCGCACAGACAAAAGACCTGCTCAAAGATCGCCCCGTTGGCCTGGCAATGGGATACTGGATGGGAGGAATGCCGCAAGTGCCCTGGTGGCGGCGCAAAGAAATGTCGGGCGGACAGGCCGTTGAGCAAACCATTCACGTCACCGATATGGCGCGGTATCTCTTTGGCGAAGTAAAATCCGTCTATGCGGCCGGGCGCACGGGTTTAATGACCGACGTGCCCGACTACAACATCGAAGACAGCAGCGCAGCCACGCTCGTTTTTGAAAACGGTCTGGCCGCCACCATCTTCTCCGCGTGTTTTCTATCGGGAGGGCGAGGCAGAGGCGGCATTGAAATCTTCACCAAAGACATGAACATCGAATATCGCGAGCGCAGATCCATCACCATCATTCAAAATGGCAATTCGGAACTGGTCGAAGTGCAAAACGATTACTGGCAAGACATGGACAATGACTTTATAGATGCCGTGCGAAAAGGCGACGACTCCGCACTCAAAACCACGTATGCCGATGCCGTTAAAACACAGGAAGTCGTCATGGCCGTAAACCGATCAATAGAAACGGGCGAAGTGGTTCAGATATCGGATATGTGATGAAACGAAGAACCATGGATTGGATATACGGCAAAACGCTATCTCGTGGCAGAGCAAGTGATCGTTTTGACATAACTACTGAGTTGGCGCAAAAAGTCAAAGAGATGAATTTGTATGAGAATTTTTCAGTCCAACGAGGAACAATCAACATTTGTTTAGAACAGGATTTAATTTTTGAATGGGAAGCTGTAATTCATAAATTCCTCTGGAAATCATCAAATATTTATTGTGGAGCAAAACTACATAAGTGTACTTTGGGCTGTAAAAATGAAGAAGGCGAATGGGAAGATTCTGTAGCATACCTTTATGATCCTGACAATGAAAATGATGATTACAGGGATAATTCTCGCAAATGGGAAGTATTAGCCGAAACGGAGTTTTCTTGGCTTCGATGTCGGGGAGATAAACAATTTGATGTGAGGATCAAACTGTCATCGAATGAATTTTGAGATAAAGTATTGATCCATATCCGATCGCGTCAACTCATCGCAATAGATACATCTCACTGCTTTACTTCTTTGCCAGCCTGAGAGGTTATCATGACAAAAATATCGATTTTGCCTATACCAACTGATCGTGGTGATCTTTCATACCACGCTATAGCTGGGAAAACATACGCTCTGGGCAAAACGGCCATTGACGAGCAGACTGAACTGGAGAAATTGGTCGAAGTAAAGTTGCACGCCTCCGAGGATCGGGCGACGAAGAGTTTTAGAATTGGCTGACAAAGCCTGAATAGTTTGCAACAGACTTATATATATGGAGACAGAAATGTCAGAGTACTCCGGGGCCGATCAGGAGGGTAAGAAAATGTCGAGAAATCACTTGATCGCTGGTCCCGCCGATCAGAGTGATGGCGACCACGCTTTTGTCGCATCGGTCATTGAGCATGCTTTAGAGCACATGGCGCAAGCTACCCAGGTCATCAAGGACACACAGACGAGCGGAGGAAAGATATCTGCTTTAAAGGGAGAAATTCCTGAGGTGCAAATGGCTCTCAACGCTGCGGCGAGCGCAGTTCAAAATAAGACTTCCCTACTAAGACAAGAGCTTGATCACTACCGGGACGGACTGGAGTGGAATAAGCTCTGCGTGGTGATGTATGGCCCCACCAACTCGGGTAAGAGTACGATTATAGAAGCACTCTCCTATGGTGATGGACAGACCATCGGGACAGGAGAAAAAGACTACACACAAACCTCTCAAGAGATCGAATTCGGGCCACTTCTGCTGGTGGACACTCCGGGAATTGAGGGGAACGAGGGAGTATTGCGTCTTCGCACACAAACTGCCATTCGCAAAGCGCATGTTGTCCTTGTCATCACAGGTACGGGCAAAGAACCCGAAGCGGGCGCGCTGAGCAAGCTTGGTGAGGACGCACAGCGTGCTGGGGAAGTCTTGTCTATCCTCAATTTGCGGGGGCGCCCCAGTGCATACAGATACCGGCGTCGCTTGCACACACGGAGTACCTCTGAGCTTGAAGAACGCATACGGCAAGCCTTATTACAAGTTTTTGCAGATCGGTACACTGAACACTTGAGTCTCAACGCCTACCTTGCTTTTGTCACCTCTCCCGGTGGAATGTCCAGATTCCCGGACAAGCAGCACCGAAGAGATCGAAAACTTACTGATGAAATCTTCGGCTCTCTTGACCAGGCGGCTACTCTCTCGGGTATTGGTCAATATAGTTGCTAAGCTCGATGAATTAGTGCGCGAAGCGAGACCTCGCATCCTCTGGAGTAACGGCTTCAAGGCCATCACGGCACTGGGAGATGTGAGTTCAACCCTCTTAAAAGCCTCCTCATCAATGAACAAAGCGGCCAAACTCTGGAACAAGGCTATTCGAGATGCTAAAGCTGAATCGAGCTCGACCATCAAGCGCTCACGAATCAGAGTAGGACAGATGATCTCGTCTCGGCTGTCCCGGCTGTCCAACGAGTTGAAGGGTACCTTCAAAGACGGACTAGATAAAGGTTTCTCATCAAGTAAGTTGAAGCAGGAGTTCCGCTGTGCCATTGATGACGTCAAACCCGACCTGCAGGACATCGTTGACAAGGAACTCAACGTGCTCCGTGAGGAACTGAAGGTGGAGATGAACCGGCTTCACGAGCGAATGAACTTACGGCTCTTTGTCACCGACTTCGACCTCCCCGACATGGATGAAATTCTCCGTGACGCCTCCCTGTCCGTCGGACGGGAAGTGATCGATGTGCTTCTAAGCGTTTTGGGCATAGTACTCCTAGCTTTGGCCAACATCATTGCCGCGATTGTCGCAGGGGTCATGGCAGTGCTGCGAAAACTTTGGGAATGGTTCGGTGGCGGCAAGCGAAAGCGGAAGCGTGCGGCGAGAACTAAGGCCCGGCGCCAAATCGACAGCGAGATGACCAAAATTCGGAAAGTGTTGGAAGACACTCTCGACGAAGGTTGGGACAAATTGGGGGCCCAAGTCTCGCTACGCCTCAATGCCGCGGCTCGACTGGTCTCAGCCTTCCAAGATGCCTCCACCAGTCTAAAAGAAAAGGCCATCACTCTCGACACCACCGCCACGCAACTCACCACCCGTTTCCTAAAAGCCGATAACAGCACCCCGAAACACGACTTGCTGATTCCGGTTCAGAAGTCCGGAGGTGGTCACATTGATATGCTCGTGCATGTAGGCAAGGGACCGTGGAAGTTGCCACGACTTTCATCGCTCCCCAAATTCCGCAGCTATCCCGACGCCTACGCCGTTCGACAAGCACAGGACTTGAAGCGAGGTCAGCGAGACCATGTCTATATGGTGGTCAAAAGGATGTGGAACTCAGAACGGAAGAGGAAAATCCATGGATAGTGTGAAAATAAACGATTTCACAAACGCGAAAGATCAGGCGAGGGAACGCTTGGCTCTACTACAACAAACTTGCCAGCAGTATGCAGAGTTTCTTCCCGTCGAAACCCGAGACGTGCAGGAGAAGATGGCTCGTGTGCGAATCCGGCTCGAACAGGAGGTATTCGAGGTCGCGTTTTTTGGAGCATTTAGCGACGGAAAGTCCACCATAATCGCTGCGTTGACTAAATCTCTTGATATCCCCATAGCCGTGGAACCCACAACAGATAAGGTAGAACGCTATAGCTACGGCGACTGGATATTTGTGGACACGCCTGGCACCTTTTCGAACAAGCTACTGCACGACGACGTCACCCAGTCATACATCTCCGAGGCGGACTTGGTGGTATTCGTAGTGAACGCCGTTAACCCCCTCCCAAAGAGTCAGGAGGATCTGGTGCGGTGGCTCTTAATGGATCTTGGTAAGGAACCGCATGTCATCTTCGCTATTAACCGCATGGACGAGGTTGCCGACCTGGAGGACAAAACCGACTTTGAACACCACGGGAAAGTGAAGCAACGGACCCTGTTAAAGACACTGAATGATATATGTGGTAAGTCGTTCAGTCCCACCGTGGTCACTATCTCAGCCGATCCCTACGAGATGGGAATTGAGGAATGGCTAGATAATCCTGAAGAGTATGAGCATCTATCGAGGCTCCAAAGCCTAATCGGTGCCATTGAGGAGCACCTTAGTAGGGCCGCAGAACAGATCCAGGCCAACGCAGGCATGGCATCCGTGCGGGATGGCATTGATATGATCCTCGAAAGGCTCGAAGATCTCAATAAGGACCTTCAGAATGCCCATGACATGCTGGCGCAACGAGCAACGGAACTCGCACAGGAGCGCGACAGACTTGAGCAACTGGTGAGCCAAGCCCATCTGGGCATTCGAGAAGACGTCGAATCTATGCGCCGTGATCTACTGGACGGCTTGGACGCCTGCGTAGATCAACGTGCCCTCAAGAACTTGATTGACCGCGACATCGGAGAGGACGGCAAACATCTGAAGAGGAGGGTAAACATCATCGTGGAGCGCTGGGGGCAGACACTGAGGGGCCAGGCCAAGCCTATCTTCGAACGAGTCACCGCGAGCATGGAGGAGAACGATAGCCTCCTTGGCGATCTCTTAAAGCGTGGCGGACCGGCACTGGGCAAGGTACTCCAGAAGGTCTTTGGCGGAAACGCCCGTCAGATCGCCGACGGCATCCTGCGCATACGGAACATACTGAATATTCCCATCAAATTCAAGCCTTGGGGAGCCATGAAACTTGCCAAAAATCTTAAGGCAATCGTCTGGCTGGCCCCTCTTTTGGAGGGACTGCCTACTGCGTTCGACATGATCCGAGAGCGCAAGTTGGCCTCTGCAGTCGCCGAACTCAAAGAATCTATAGATCAAGGGCTGGAAGAATTTTTCGAGACCTTCACCCGTGATGAATTCGAGCAACAGGCCTGTCCGGAACTGATCGAGATAAGGCAGATGGCCAAGGAACAAGAGACTAAATTCCGAGATGTCAAAGAAATGCTTCGAGCCAGTGGTGACGCGGTCATTGAATTTCGGGACCTGAGGCGTAATGAATGGGGATAGAATGCACATGTCTAGATGACATTCATTCACCCCTCCACAAAATCGGAAGATAATACACCTTCATAAGGCGTACCAATTTCTGGATCGCGGTACATTCGCAGGCGATATCCCGCGATACCAAATCCTTGAGCTTCCCAAAAAGACAGGGCCATCGGATTATCTCGGCGCACATTGAGATCCAATTGCCGAATGCCCTTCTTATCGAAGTATTCAAACATCCAGCCCACCATTTTTGATCCATACCCCTTGCGCCGGTATTCCACAGCGATATAAAAGTCGTGTACATAAGCGGTCGTACTTTCAATTTCAAAAGAGACAAACCCAATCGGCTGTCTCCCAATAAGTGCCCAGTGAGGATGTCGATTGCCGCCAGCCCAGGTAAACGTCTCTTCAAAAAAAGAATCGCGCGATTCCCGCGACTTACACACTTGTGCATCGGGCATTAAATCTCGCCAATAAGCCTCGGCCATAGCGCGGAATTGCTCACGCGCTTCAACGGGTACGGGTTCAATGTAAAGATCGCTTGTCATAGAAACGCGAAAGGTGAGACAGTCACCGAACCCCCAATCAATAAACCCGAAAATTTGCCATTGTAAAACGCGATAGTCGGCAAATAATTCATCGAGATCGAGCCATTATTCCCCGATGTTCCCTTCGTCTCTTCAATGCTCTGGTCACGGCAAGCGGTCATTGGGTTCCGGCGGTTGGCCTCCGACCCGCCGAATAATGCACCGTGCCGTCTCAATATCGGCCTCGGCGGCGCGTGCAGCGAAGAATTCAGCGGTTCTCATAGCGGATACCTTTTCCGCTACTGCTGTCACCACGAACTGATTGATGCTCGTGCCATCTTTCTTGCTGAGTTCGGCGACAGCCTCCTTTAGAGAAGCGGGCAGCCGCAATGGATAGGTGCTCGGTTTTCTCATTCAGATATCCTCCTCAATGCCTCTTGGGGTGACAACACCGCGATTCCAAAGCGTTCGGGGGCATCGCCGAAATGCCGCCGGTTGAAAGTAACCAATCCGTCGGCGTTGCCGTTGATGGCGGCCTCGAGTACCATCTCATCGGCCGGATCGCGCAACTGAGGACGCCACAGAAACCACATTACAACAGGCTCCGCAACCTGGCAAAGCGCGGAGATGACCGTTCCCACGTCTGCTTCGCTAAGACCCGAAGCGATTCGTTGCGTCTGATCACAGCACACCGCCTCATATTCGAGTGTCAGTGCCACAGAAAGAAGCAACGTGAACGCCCGGCACAAGGCCCGATCAATCAGTGCTGCTGAGGCACCAGTTGGGCTACGCAGCCCGGCGACGATAACGTCAGTGTCCAGTACGTAACGCATACTTCAATATATGACATCATATACGATGTCGCAATGGCGTTATCACGGCGACCGCTCGAGGCGATATCGCCTCAAAAAATCTATTCGAGCACCATCCAAAATCTCAATCGCCGCGCATTCGCCAATTAAAGGTGCGAGCGTAACCCCGCTGTGTGTCACAGACAAATAGAGATTTGGAACCCGTTGAGCAAATCCGAGAATCGGGTGTCCGTCCTTTGGAATTGGCCGTCGCCCGCGCCGGACCTCGCGCACGGGCACGCCTTCAATTGCAGGCAAAAAACGCGCCACGGCATCGACCACCTGCTGCACTTCTCGATCATCCTGCCCGAGCGAACCACCATCGTACACGCGACCGTGCGCCCCGCCGTGAAGCATCACCGAACCGTTGGGCAACTGCCTGAAATTGGTCTGCGGAGGACAATCTCGGGGCGAATGCACCACCGATGCGTTTTCAAAAACAGGTGGCACAGGCTCTGTCAAAATCGTACATCCAAACGTGTAATACACAGGCACATCAACATCTGCCATTGCCGCGAGACTTGCCGTATCTGCTCCCCCTGCAAGCACAACTGCATCACACGCAATCTCTCCCCTGTCCGTCACCACAGCCTCTATATCTGCCCCCGAACGCGCCAGCCCTGTGACGTGTGTCCCCAAAAAAATATCCGCGCCCCATTCCTCCAACCGTTCGACACATGCCCCAACAACAGCCCCTGTATCTGCGTGTCCTTCTATATCCGTATAAGAAGCTGCCGTCACAACGCCCGGCGTCAAACGCGGCTCTAATGATGCAACCTCCCCCCCATTCAACAGACGGATGGGATATCCCCAAGACTGCAAAACGCCCGCACGCTTCACAATTTCCCGCGCCCCATCATCCGTAGATGCCCACCGCAATTCACCGCCCCATGTCGCGCTTTGCGGTATGCCCAGTCGCTCGACAAATCGCGCCCACATATCCAGCGAACGCCGGTTGAAAAGATGATAATATCTGGGGTTTTTGTCACGTGCATTCATCCATGCAAAAGATACAGCAGTTGCCGGTTGAACTGCTGATCTTTTCCCGGGTTCGCCCGCGTCAATCAGCGTGACCTTTGCACCGCGTCTCGCCAGGTGAAATGCGATTGATGCCCCTACGATACCCGCGCCAATCACAGCGATATTTGAAAAATTGTTCATTTCCCTTTCACCCTTATAAAGAAAACGGGTTCCCCCCAAAGGCGAACCCGTTTTATCTTGCAGCACAGCTCAATTATTTATACACCGTCAACTCACCCGCCTTGTAACGAGCCCAGTATTCTTTGAGCACAGCCTTGATCTGCGGGCTTAAGATAACACCGCAAATAATATTCGGGAATGCCATACCCAGAATCATCGCATCGGAAAAATCGAGCACACTCTGTAATGCTGTAACAGACCCGATAAATACAAAACACACAAAAATAATGCGATAAACCAGAATGGATTTCACACCAAAAAGATATTCCCAGGCACGCTCGCCGTAATAAGACCACGAGATCATAGTCGAATAGGCAAAAAGCATCACCGCAAATGCGAGCACATAACGCGCCCCGGGAATAAACGAATCAAATGCCGCAGCCGTCATTTTAGCACCCACGAGAGATTCCCCCTGCTGAAACTCCAACTGATACGCACCCGTAATCATACAAACCAATGCTGTCATCGAACAGATAATAACGGTATCGATAAAAGGTCCGATCATCGCAACCATACCTTCACGCGCGGGTTCATCGGTCTGCGCTGCAGCGTGGGCAAATGCCGCAGAACCCAGACCCGCCTCATTGGAAAAAGCCGCCCTGCGCACCCCCTGGACCAGAACCCCCAGGAAGCCACCATACATAGCTTCTGGCGTAAACGCCTGTGAAATAATATTCGCAATAAGAGATGGAACTTCTGTGATATTCGTCAGAATAATCAAAATCGAGGTCAGAACATATAGTCCACACATAAAGGGCACAACGCGCGATGTCACATTGCCAATGCGCTTAATACCACCAATAATGACAACAGCGACCATCAATGCCATAAAAAGCCCGATAACCCAGTTATATGTCTTAAATCCCTCGGCCACAGTTCCGAGAATTTCAACTGTCTGATTTGCCTGAAACATATTGCCGCCACCCAGAGAACCGCCAATCGTCAACAGGGCAAAAAGGATGGCAAATGGACGCCCCAATAGCCTGAGACCTTTTTCTCCAAGACCGTGTTCCATATAATACATCGGGCCACCCGACACGCGACCATCGGGATGAATTTCTCTGTGCATAACCGCCAGCGTACAGGACGCCAGCTTTGAAGCCATACCAAAAAACGCCGAGACAATCATCCATAAAACAGCGCCGGGTCCCCCGGCACTCACAGCAATGGCTACACCTGCAATATTCCCCAACCCCACTGTTGCAGACAGCGCACTGGTCAATGCCTTAAAATGCGAAATTTCCCCCGGATGATCGGGGTGGTCATACCGACCGCGAATCACATTGAGCGAATGCTTGAACCCGCGGAAAGTAATCCAGCCAAAATAAAAAGAGTAATAGACTCCCCCCCCAACCAACACAATAATGATCAATGGCAAGTCCAGGCCAAAATCAAAGAAAAAAATTGAAAACAGGAAATTAGCTGCACCGCCCACATAATCATTCAATATTCCGATAAACATCTGAATCACCCCGGGCGACTCTCCGTAAGATGTATCCTGTGCAAACGCAGCACTGGACACAAACGGCCCCATAATTAAAGCGAATAGACCAAGTCTAAAAGACATAGACCCTCCTTTGTATCTGATTTATACTCTCCAATGGAAAACGGCATGAGACCAACGAAAAACATAATACAAACAAATTAGAGGGATGTATAGCACTTTTATACCCTCCGTGACTTTCTCCTTGCACTTTCCCCTCGCGTTGAGCAGATTAAATATCCGGATAAAACAACCATACGATATGGAATACGCATGTCAAATTCACTACTTCATCGCTATCTGCCTTTTCTCAACTGGATTGGAGAACTCAAAGATCGGCACATCCTGCGCGCCGATCTTATTGCGGGCATCACCCTGTCGCTGGTATTGATCCCACAGGCCATGGCCAATGCCCAACTGGCCGAGATGCCGCCCTACTACGGCTTCTATGCGTCATTTGTACCCATCATCGTCAGCGCCCTCTTCGGGTCTTCTCGCCAACTTTCCACAGGACCGGTCGCACTCGTCGCCTTGATGGTCGCTTCTGAATTGGGACAACTGGCAGTTGACGAACAGGCGTATATCGCCTATGCGATCCTGCTGGCTCTCATGGTCGGCCTGTTGCAATTCGGGCTGGGCGTATTGCGCCTGGGCGTATTGGTGAACTTTCTCTCACATCCGGTAGTACTCGGCTTTACCAATGCCGCGGCCATCATTATCGGCACATCGCAAATCGACAAATTATTCGGCGTCACCGTAGAACGCGGCGGCGCTCATTACGAACGCATGATACGCATGTGGGACGTGATATCAGCGGGCTTTCACACCCCCACCCTGATCATGGGCCTCTCTGCCATCGCATTATTATTTATTTTGCGCCGCATCAACCCGCAAATTCCGGGTGTGCTAATTGTCGCCATCACAACAACAGGTGTTTCGTGGCTCATCGGATTTGAGCAAAATTACGGCGGACAGGTCGTGGGCAACATCCCCGAAGGCATCCCCGCATTTGCACTGCCAATAATTGACTGGGGCATCGTACCACATATTCTCAGCGCCACCATCACCATCGCACTCATCGGATATCTGGAAACCATTTCAATCGCCAAAGCCATTGCCACGCAAACCCGTCAACGCATTGACGCCAACCAGGAATTACTCGCACAGGGCTTGAGCAATATCGCTGGCAGTTTCTTTCAGAGCTTTCCCGTCTCCGGCTCTTTTGTCCGTTCAACCGTCACATTGCGCGCTGGCGGACAAACCGGCTTTGCATCTGTCATTGCCGGGCTGGTGGTCATCCTGCTACTCCTTTTCTTTACCCAACTCTTATACCACATGCCCCTATCCACCCTGGCGGCAATCGTCATCGTCTCTGTCACCGCACTGATTAACGTCAAACCCATTGTAAGCGCGTGGAAAGTACACAAACACGACGGCATTGTCGCCATATCGTCATTTGCACTCACCCTCATCTTCGCGCCACACCTCGACCAGGGCATCTTGATCGGTGCGTCCTTATCAATCGCCCTCTATCTCTATCGCACGATGAAACCGCGCGTGGCCTTCCTCGCCCGCCATCCCGACGGCGCGTTTCGAGACGCAGTAGAACACGATCTGGAATTGTGCGATGCAATAGCCACCATCCGATTTGATGGCTCGTTGTATTTTGGTAGCGCGGGTGCTTTTGAAGACACTGTATTGGAACGGATTCGCGATCCCAAATTGCGCTATGTGATTGTCGATGCCGAAGGCGTAAATGAGATTGATGCAACTGGAAAAGAAATGCTGGTCGGCGTGGTGCAGCGGCTCCACGAGGCTGGTATTGAGGTACTCTTCACACGCACAAAGAAACAGATCATGGACGCGCTCAACCGTGCGGGAGTACTCGAAGAAATCGGTAGAGATCGATTTTACACCACTCTCGATCGCGTATTAGCTCATGTTTGGGAGGCATTGGAAGATCAGTATCCCTGCGACAGATCGTGCCCTACCGAGTGCCCACTTCATCGCCCCAGGCCAGATGGAGACGTATTTTATAGCTTGTAGAAAAACCCGGTCCTTTTTAGTGTAAAAACTGTAAAAAATTTAACTATTTATTAAAATTTTAATT
>VXRD01000148.1 GCA_009838845.1 Gemmatimonadota bacterium
TCAGGGGGCGCACGGGATTGTGCAGACTGCTGTTGTGAAAGTCTTTGAAAATACCGACGACAGTGAAAGTGAAATCTTTACTCCCAAAACTCCCAAAGCTCAGGACTGTACCCGGTTTTGCGCCACCCAGTGCCTGAGCGGCTGTTTCGTTCAGGAGCAATTTGAATTGGTTCTTATCAGTTAGGGCCAACGGCCTGCCTTCGAGGATAGGGATGTTATAGACCTCGGTAAATTTGTGATCCACCGACAAGAAGTGGACATTCACGGAATCTGCATGGTCCAGTCGTCTGATTAGCGAGCGATCAGTATTATTTTCATAACCGGGCGGAGCCTGAGAAACAGTCGAGCCCAAAACGTCGGGACTTGTCTCAAAACGGTCTCGAATGCTTTCAAAGTGCTCGCGCAAGCGTCGGTCTTCTTTGAGCAGGGGCATGGTAATCAAGCCCTCTTTTGCAAATCCGAGGTCGCGTGTGTGAATATAGTTTGTTTGCTGCCAGGCAATGAGGGTACCAATGACGAGGGCTACCGAAATGGCAAATTGGAAAGTGACCAGACTTCGCCGAAGTTGGGAGCGTCCGCCGATCTTCTGTCCTGATCCCTTTAGAACTTGAACAGCGGCAAAAGATGATAGGAATACCGCTGGATAGATACCGGCAGTTAGACCGACAAAGAGCGCGAGCAATGCAGCACCGACGACGGACCAGACGTTTAGCTGTAAAGAAGACATTAGCAGGCTGTTGACTGTAGGAAGGGCAAGTTCGACAATAGCGAGTGCTAAAATAGCCGATATCCCGGCGAGGAGAATTGTCTCTCCGAGAAACTGGACGACAAGCTGGGCGCGTGTGGATCCCACGGCCTTGCGTACACCAACTTCCAGGGCGCGGTTCGCTCCCCGCGCTGTGGATAGGTTTACGAAATTGACACATGCCAGCGCCAAAATGATTGCTCCTACAAGACCAAAAGTATAGCAGCGGTTGATGTCCCCCTGCACAAGACCGTCCTGCTGGTCCAACACATCCATCTGCAATTGGAAATCGCGTCGGGCATATAAATGCTGACGCCGCAAGGGCATAAGGTCGTAGGTGTCACGCGGGTCTGCGCCGTTGCCCAGATGACGGCGTGCAAAATCATCCAGCTTGGGACGAAGAGATGACATGGAAACATCAGGCGCGAGCCGAACAAAGGTTTTCAGAACGAGGAATTTTGTTGTGGGAGACCATTGCCTTCCCCATGGTGGATTTGTGAGTCCGGTGGTTCCTTCATAAGTGATTAACAGGTCAAACACAAACTCACCCGATGTGGCGGCTGGCTGGTCTCGGAGAATACCGCCGATGTAAAAGTCGCCTTCTACCCATTTGTAGTAAATCTTGAGCGTTCGTCCGATAACTGCAGTGGTGCCAAAGAGCTTTTGTGCAAAACTTTCTGTGATATAGACGGATCCAGGTGTTAATTCGGGTGGCTGACTGCCGTCAATCAAGGGATAGGTGAAAAAGCGCAGGAAATTGGGATCGGCCACAGTACCGCGCACGTCGAAGCCGCGATCTTCAAGACCAGCCCACATGGGCCGCGTGATGAAGTGGGTCATATCTTCAATTTCGGGCAATTCATCGACAAGTGCGGAGCCAGCCCGATATTGAGTGCCGAATGGATAGTATGGAAGGCCGCCACCTGATGGGTGTACAAGTCGCATTACGCGATGAATGCGGTCTATGTCCCGATGATAGGCATCATAGCTGAACTCGTGCTGCAAAAACAGACCGACGAGGATACAAGCCGCCATCCCCACGGCAAGGCCAAAGATGTTGACGAGCGTGTAAAGACGATGTCGAAAAAGATTGCGGAAAGATGTGCGGAGATAGCTCAAAACCATTTTCACCTCCATCCTGAATCGCTAGTTATTTAATGTTTTAATGCCTCCACAGGATTAATATGAGCCGCTTTCAATACCTGGGGTATCACAGAAAATATAGATATCGTAAAGGCACATATTCCGCCTACTAAGAAAGGAAATACTGTCATGTCAATGCGATATGCGAATCCCTGTAGCCAGCTCATGATAGCTATATAGGAGATGGGTCCTGCCAACAGGTAGGCAATTAAAAAAAGCTTAAAAGACTCTGTAAGCATTAACGTGATGATATTGGTTTCTGACGCACCCAGTACCTTCCGGATCCCTACTTCCTTTCTTCTCTGTTCGGTCATAAATGAAACAAGGCCCAAAAGCCCCAGACAAGCTATAAAGATGGACAGCATGGAGAACACCCCAATAGCTTTGCTCAATTGACGTTCATTTTCATATTGCAGCATTAAATCATCATCCAGGAAAGTATAGCTGAAGGGGCGAGAAGGTAGAAATTGTTCCCAGGTCTGCTTCATAAACGCTACTGTTTCGTCGAAGTGTTCAGGTGAGACTCTCAGGTAGAGTGTTTTAGCAACATAATCACTGGGACATAATACCATAGGTTCAATAGATTCATACAAAGATTGCGTGTGATAGTTTTTTACGACACCTACAACGACGCCTGAATCCTGTCCTTTAAATCCGAATCTTTTACCTATCGGCTCTGTCCATCCCAGTGTCTTAATAGCTGCCTCATTGAGGATATATTCCTGTTCTCCTGTAAAAAAGTTACTTACAGCATTTTTTGAAAAATTTCGGCCAGCAATCAATTCAATGTCAAAAAACGGAATAAAGTCTTCATCGACCTCGTTTATTTGCATCCACCGCTCGTTTTGTTCACCTTGATAAGCATCGAAGGAATTAAGGGGTGCATCTATTCCGTGCTTAAAACGCGATATGGTGGCTCTGGTAATATTCGGATGTTGTAAGAATGCTTGTTTTACAACATTATACCTTTTATTCAGGGAATCGTTTATACCATCTGGTGATTTGCGATGTTCCCAGAAGATCGGCATTGCGATTACCTGCTCTTTGGCGAAACCAAGGTTCTTATTTTGAATATAGTGTACCTGTTCGAGTACAATAAATGTCACAACAATCAAGACGATTGAGATTCCAAATTGAAATATGATGAGGCCTTGCCGCAGTACCTTGCCTCGGGACCCTGTATCAAGCCTTCCTCTCAACGTTTCTATCGGTCGAAAGTGCGATAAATAAAAGGCTGGATAAAATCCCCCTAAAAGGCTTACCAATAGAGCCAATCCCAGAAATTCCAGTATTAAACCGCTGTTGAAATTCAAAAAGAGATTGATTCCCGCATAGGTATTAAATATTGGAAGTGCGAGTTCTACGATGCTAATGCCAATAACCAAACTGATAACTGCCAATAAGGATGATTCTCCAATGAACTGACATATCAAATTTTTTCGACTGGCACCAACGACTTTTCGAAGACCAACCTCCCTGGCTCTGTTTGCAGACCGTGCAGTTGCCAAATTTGTGAAGTTGATACAAGCAATAAGCAAAATAAAAATTGCTGCAAAAAATACCGTGTTGACCTGTGTGATGTTACCCTGGGGTATTTTTCCTTCCGATGCAAAGGTATGCCTGAGATCGTAATCCCGTTGGGAATAAAGATAAACTTTCTCTAAAGGCTGTAAAAAGTACTCCATGTTTACGGCAATCTCCCGCCCCATATAACGTTCAATAAATGCGGGAAATTTAGATTCGAGAGAGGCTGGAGAAATGTCCTTTTTCAATAGTACATAAATGGAAAATGCACGCCATCTGGCTCTAGGGCGCCATTCATGCCAGGTGGTAAATTCTGGGTGAACTGAGGATGAAAGAAAATCAAATTGCAATGTGCTATGCGTTAAGACGTCGCGCATGATGCCAGCAATAGTATAATCCCCCTCGACGTAACCTTCTCCTACATTGATCACCTTTCCAATTGGGTCTTCTTCGCCAAAAAACTTTTTTGCGGCTGATTCGGTTATCAAAACCGAGTGAGGTTGTAATAACGCTGTTTTATCTCCGCGAATGAGAGGAAACGTGAAAATATTCAGAAAATTGGGGTCGGCGAGGCAAAAGGCTTGATTAAAAATCCTATCCTCGTGTTGAATCCATTCACGACGTATCATAATGCGAACGGCTGCCTCAACTTCGGGAAGGTCTTGAATCAGTGCAGGGCCTGCCGCGCCAGACAATCTCCAATCATATACTTTTTCCCCATTTTCAGACTTATATGCTCGAATCACACGATAAATGCGATCCCGATTCTCGTGTTGAACATCATAGCTATATTGATCCTGAATAAAGAGCATGATCAAGATTACAGAGGCGATACCTATTCCGAGTCCAATGATGTTTATAGCGGAATAAAACTTATATTTCAGCAAATTTCGAATTGCTATGAGGATATAATTGCGAAACATCGTAATATCTCCTTTGGAGAACTCAATCTGAATTCGTACCCGAAGCTATGAATATACCGATGCTGGCAAACTCGCTGCCACAACTCGACTGCGCTTCGCAACACGTACCGATGCTGTCAATATATATGTCTCTCAGTCCCGCGCTCTGAAACCATTCTGCGATATCTGCTCTTTTGAAACCCATCCAGCGGTCGTGATGTTCTTCTCTCAAGAAGTCGAATTCGTGTTCGTCCAGATCCGTGATCACCAGTTTACCAGCGGGCTTCAGGATTCGGACCATTTCTTCGATTGCTCCTGACGGGGATTCAACGTGGTGGAGATACATGTTGGCAAAAGCATAGTCAACGGTTTCATCGGGAATGGGCAGGTTTTGGGCTTGTCCAACGCGATAGTCAATCGTCTCAATGTCCGCAAACTTCTTCTTCATTTCTTTCAGGATTGCTTCAGATTGGTCAACTGCGATGACCTGAAGTCCCTTCTGTATCAGACTTTCAGAGATAAAGCCTGTGCCTGCGCCAATGTCCGCGGCAGTTTTGCCTTTTTGGACAGCAGCGGTAGAAAGTGCTTTTATCCTAACTTCATCTGAGAAGAAACTTTCGCGCATTTCATCCCAGTCCTGGGCAACGCGATCAAAATAGTCCTTACCGTTCATTGGTGTTCGTTCCTTTTCGGCAAGCGGATTCCTAAGTCGTTTACTCATCCCGCAGTGCGTCAACGGGATTGGCGCGTGCAGCGCGGATAGCCTGAAAACTAATGGTGCAGAACGCGATCAAAAGTATCAGCAGGCTGCCAGCGAGAAACACGCCTGGGCTCAGATCGATTCGGTAGGCAAAGCGGTCGAGATAGGAACGGGTGAAGAAATATGCGGCAGGCCATGCCAGCAGACTTGCGATGATGATGAGCACCGCAAATTCCTTCAATAGAAGACCCAAAATATCGCCAGATGATGCCCCAAGGACTT
>VXRD01000149.1 GCA_009838845.1 Gemmatimonadota bacterium
CACCGTCTATGAGGGCGTTGATCTCCAGAGTGGCCAGATATTTGGCCTGTTCGTTATCGCGCCCTCCGTCGTAAGTCTGAGTTTTGAAATCTACGACGCCAGCAGTGCCTTCCAGATCGCATAAGATAAGAATTCTCATGGAAAGTCTCCTGATGAAATTGACGATGTTTTACGTTGCCAAAATACATGATTGTGGGGCGCTCCTGCAAGCAGAGATGCGTCCGCCCCTCTTCCGAAAGATGCTTCGCCCAATTGGTTTGACTTCGGCATGGTCACTTTCTATCTTGCCCTTGAAAGATATTTTGCTACCTGGATCAATTTTTTTGAGGGAGGATCGGACGGATGACGGCTAAACCAGAGTTTCGCAAGCCAGCACCGGAAGGGGTGGTGGAGCAGACCGGCATCGGTACTGGTACAGGCAATGGGATGGTGGTCTTAGACGACGGCTCCCTGATGATGGTTGTGGGGAGTCGTTGCCATATCTCGACAGATGGCGGCCAGACCTGGGGCGAGTCGCGGCCGTTGAACTGCGAGGCGATGGGAAGTTCGTCCAACCTGTCGTGTATAAAGCTGCAGTCGGGCAAGCTGGCACTGGCGCACCGGGGCAAGGAAGAGGCAGGACTGGGGACGGAGATGTTCAACTGGAATCCCTTTTATTTTTCATTGTCTGAAGACGATGGCCAGACCTGGGTGGGCGCGTGGCCGATGAATCTGCTGGGCGGGCCGTACCACGATGTGATGATTCAGCTGTCGAGCGGGCGGTTGCTGATGCCCAGCCGGATCTGTCACAGCAACAGACGGCACCCTGGTTTGGAATACGAGCGGGTGAGCAGTTACGGGATCTGGAAGGGGCTGCGGTTGCAGGTGAGCGGACATTATCACTATCCGGAGGTGGATATTGCCGCGGTGAGTTATTCGGACGACGAGGGACAGACGTGGCAGCAGTGCCAGGGGCAGTTGATGGGCTGGTTCGACGCGGAGGGCATTCCCAACGGGCGCGGAGGAATCACGGCGGTGGATGAACCGAGTGTGGCGGAATGCGCGGATGGGCGAGTGATGCTGCTGGCGCGATCTACGGTGGGGCGGCTGGTGCAGAGTATCATCGAAGACGGCGGAGAGACCTGGACGCCGATTTTGCCGAGCGATCTGGCGAGTTCGTACTCGCCGCCGAGGCTGCGGCAGATTCCGAGCACGGGCGACTTGCTGTGTGTGTGGAACCAGGTGTCGCGGGATGAGATCAAACGGGGCTATCGGCGGGGGAGACTGTCGGTGGCGATTTCCAGGGATAGTGGCGCGAGCTGGGAGCGGTTCAAGACAATCGAGGTGAGCGAGGGGATGGAGGACGTGGAGCGGGTGGTGCCGCAGGAGCCGATTACGCCGGTGATCGGGCTACCCGAAGTGGGTACGTTGCCGGAGGGTTTCGCTACCTTCGACTATCCCAATGTGTGGTTTGCGGGTGATGAGGTGTACCTGACATACCACCGGAGCTGGGTGGAAGTGGATGAGGATGCCGGTGAAGCGGTGACACTGGGGGAACGGAAAGGGAAGACGAGAAAGCCACGCGAGATGGTGTTGCGCATTTATCCACTGGCGGAGTTTTACCGCTGAAATGTCGTTTATTCTATTTCTGTATAGTCGGAGGTGAGGGTTAGATCACCCGACTTTATGTTAATAAAGCAGGCGGTTGTTCCTTCTGGCTGCGTGGCGGTTACTACCCAATGCTCGGCCCTCTTCCTCAGCTTTGCAGGTGATTCGATCCACTTCCTTTTGCCGGTGATTCCGGTATCAGTCGTTGATATCAGAAAGGCCTCATCCAAGGGCCTTGATGATCCAAAAATCACTGTGAACTGTCCGCTCTCAGTCCCGGACGAAATTTGCTCGGCCCAGGGTTTGCCCTCTTTGACAACGCTGTCTGCGAAGGCATAGCTATCCGGAGGTTTCATACCGGCTTGGTGTCCGTGTTTCATGCCGGGGATCAGACATACCATGTAGGGCCCGGATACAGTGCGATAGCAGGAGGCCTGCTTGTCCAATGGAAAGTGCTGGTCTCCCGGCCAGGAGAGCCAGAGGGTTGGGATTTCCACATTCTTTAAGCGCAGCACAGGATCCCAGACCTCCTTGTAAAGGTCATTATTTCCAAGCGCCCTGCCGTATTGATTGACCGCCTGGGATAGGTTCCCGCATCCGTACGTGGGAATGGCAAAAGCAAAGCGGTCGTC
Source organism: Gemmatimonadota bacterium (assembly GCA_009838845.1). NCBI lineage: Bacteria > Pseudomonadati > Gemmatimonadota > Gemmatimonadota bacterium. Next base: position 2,220 of record VXRD01000149.1, read on the forward strand.
GATACCGATAACCGTGCTTGCAATAATACCTCCCCAGGAGATACCCATCAGGCCGACTCTCGTACTATCTACCTGCGACAGGGAACGAAGTAGTGAGTTCGCCAGGATTGCATGGGCAACGGCGTGATACATCCACTGTTCTTCAATCGGTTTGTCGGAGTCACCGTAAATACCTGTGCGAACTGGTCCTGACCAGGGATGTTTTTTCCACCTGTTGCGCCTGGTGTCGCCGGGTTTCCCAGGCTCCCGTTCATCTGTCTGTCCTTCCACTGCGATACTGATTGCCGCGTATCCGCGGGCATTCCACTTTTCAACCCACTCCTTAAAGGCGGTTCCGCCACCGCCATGGGTTAACACGATCCCCGGGACTTTGTGGCTCGACGATGCCTCCTCAGGGATACCGATCCATGCATAGACGCGGGTTGGTTTTCCCGCGTACATAAGCGCATCAAAGTAGATCGTTTTCAACTCACCAGCACCAATACTGACGATTTGCTCATTTTCATTGCGGACAACCGGCGCATTTGTCAGTTCTGCCAGTGCGCGTATTCTCGATTCCTCAGTGCGGTAATCAGCTTGCACGCTCAAAGTCCTCAGCATTGCTGTGAAAATAACTGTCCATTTAATTATTCTCATCGTATTGTATTTCTCAGGTTCTCCGCCTTTAATCGCCTTATTTCTTAAAGGACTTCCGAGATTAGTCGAGTTTTCCCTGATAGCAGGCATCGTCCCACAGGGTCGCACGGAAGCGTGGCTCATTACCCTTTATTACAGCAACCGCATCCTTGCACGCATCGGTGAAACAACGTCGGTGGCAGAAATCCGTGCCCCCTGCGATGTGGGGGGTTGCCAGCACGTTGGGATGCCGACGAAACCAGGCTTCTGGCGGGGGAGGTTCCGGTGCGAACACGTCAATCGCCGCAGCAATCTCCCCGGCCTCAATGCGTTTCCACAGCGGATCTTGCTCAACCACTGCCATGCGCGTGACAAGGACAAACAGAGCACCCCGTGGCAAGGCGTTGATGACTTCTCTGCTGATAATCTGCTGGGTTGTTGGCGTGGGAGGTAGGCCGACGACAAAGACTTCGCTGGACGCAGCCAGTTCCACAAGTGACGGGGCACGCTCGACACCGTGTGCTGCAAGTGTGGCATCTGCGACATAGGGATCGTAGCTTCTCGTGGTGCACCTGAATGGGGCAATCAGTTCGGCGTAACGCCGGTTGATGCTGCCGAATCCGGCGAGTCCCACACGCCTGCCTGTCAGGTCGCCATGGACAAAGCCTGGCTTGTCCCACGCGTAAGACTTCCATTTGCCCTGGCGTGCGAGGTAGAGCGATTCGGGGATATCGCGGATGAGATTGAGTGTCATAGCGAGCGCAAATTCGGCAACCGATGGTGTCATGCTGCGCGAAGTATCAATAAGCGGAATGTCGCGGTCTGCCAACTCCTGCAGGTCAACCCAACCATTGAAGCGATTGTCAAACGTTCCGGCTAAGACCTTCATCCGCTCGGCAGATTGCCAGTCTTGAGGGATGGTTGCAGGACGGTGCCAGGGGCCTATCACAATGCCATCCGCAACGGGAACACGCTCGAGGAATCGCGTGAATGCTGCCTCGTCCTGTTGATCAGCCTGGCGGATGATTTCGACTTCGCCATGCGTCTCAAGGAACGCACAGCCTTCGTCGGTGTACTTTAGCTGTCGATGGAAATCCATCTCGAATACAAGAAGGTGCATGGACTTTCCTCCAAATACTTTGCTACTATCAGTTTTGTGGAAAATGAGCAACGGTCTCGCCGCTTTCATCAAGAAATTCTAATCTGGCCGTGCCTTCTGGTTCAACAGAAAGTCTTATTCGGATGCGCCCTTGACCATCGTGTAAACACACAAGCGCAAGATTATTCTCTGCTTGTTTTACAAGATTCCTGTCCCAGTCGGCAGGTAAGGCACACAAGTCCTTCCTCACTCGGTATTTCAGATTCTTCAGAAAACCCTGCTGATCTGAAGCAGGCCAGACTTGCCACGTTCTTTGGATCGATTTCTGCGATCAGCGCGGAAGCCCCGGCGATTTCCGGACGCTGCTTAAGCAGATGGAGAATGCGCCGACCATACCCGCGTCTCCGCGATCCTGGATTCACAACGAGGTACACACTCCCTACTTCTTTCTCGATTTCGCAAAGGATAAGACCAACTGTCTCGCTCTCTTGCACTGCGACCCACGCATAGTATTGTGGCTCAGAGTTGATGTAACTCACCAACCTGTCGGAAGGCTCCTCAGCCCATCTTTTGGTATCTGGATCGCTGAACCAGTTCTTGATTACCAGTAAACGTGAATGGTCGAGCGACTCAAAGATCAACTCAGGTTTTTGTCGATTGCGACCCATTGACTTCCCTGTTCTGTCAACTCAAGATCCCTCTGGAGACCAGATGGGATTCGAGCGTCTCTACGGTTGTATAGTGATGGGTTTTCAGCCCAACGGAAATAGCAGTTTCGACGTTTGGCAACCTGTCGTCGATGAACAGGGATTCCTCTGCAGCAACACGCATGGTTCGCAGCACATGTGTGAACGCCCGTGGATCGCTCTTGGTGAATCCAGTCTCATATGAATAAAACTGCCGCTCAAAGACTTTCAAAAAAGGGTGATTTTGTCTGACGAAATCACCCCATTCTCTTGCATGATCTGAAAGGATGACTACATCCATCTTCTCCGCCAGCGATGTGACGAGTGCGATTGCGCGATTGTCGGGACGGATTCCCTCAAGGGTACTCTGGTATCTAATTGACATCGCGTCGGGTGCGTTCATATAAATTTTTACTCGCCATGTCGTCTAATGGTTTCGCCGTGCCCGAACCTCGGTGTGGTTGCGCTAAGGACGCAAGCCCGTAGCTGGCTGGGCACGGACATGTTATGCGATCGTGCAATGGGTTTGTCGAGCGATTATACAGTCCTACAGTACCTTGCTTGCCTTGAACAGGCCTGCATTCTTTGGTATACAAATCTCCGAATTGCGAGAAATCTCTGCTTGCACTAATACGCGGAACTCGCCTAGTTCCGCCTCATTAAGGCGTTGAGTCGATTTAACATAATCAACCAATGGTTCAACTTCCGTGATCAGAAGTGAGTCCTTGTAATTGAGGACTTCAATGTCAGCGAACCAAATAGACAGCTCACTGGCACCAGTTTTCAGCCCGAACGACGAAGTTGACCCTGGTATGTCATCATAGGCGTCAGGCTTTATTTGTTTCACCAAATCTGGAATACCCGCCGATGCGGTGATTCCATTCGCAGCGGCATATAATTGCCCGTTCGGTCGCAGGATTCGGTAAATCTCGGAATAGGCTTTGGGGCGATCGGGCACATGGTAAAGCATGTGGTTGGCAATCACGACATCGACTGTCTCGTCTGCGATGGCGATAAACTGGGCATCAATCTGACCAAACGCAAATGAGATTCTACTGTGAGACAGGATTGCTTTAGCTTGTTTAATCATGCCAGCGTACAGGTCACTCAGAATGATCGTCCAATCTCCTGGAATCCGATCAGCGTTCTTTGCCCATAGGGAGCCAGAGCCGCACCCCAGTTCGAGTATTTTGGACCGTGATGGCACGCGTAGCTGGTCAAATACCCACCTATGCCATCCATGTCTATTCGTGCTAAACCGATCATGTAGGGCGATTCTGGCACCCAGATTTCCGGCATCTTCGTATTGTTCTGCCAGCAAGGCTTTTTGATCACAGGGATTTGGCATTAGCATGAATCCAATTCAGTTACATGTCGCATAACGTTTCGCCGGTTTGCGAACCAGCGCAGCGGGTTGCCGAAGGGCCAAGACGCCCTTAGAGCGGTGCAAAACGTGCTGTTAAATGCAGTAGAACATAGCTCATTAGCTAAGGATACCAATGAAACTCCAAATTTCATTTAGGGTGAACTTTCATTCCTGCCTCTTGGACAATCGCTTATATTCAAGAAATTTCTCTTGAACCAACCCTTTTGTGAAGAGATCCTTGCTCAGATCAAAGCCTTCCTCGATCGAATCTGTTCGTCCAAAACAGTAGAATGCTGCACCGGCACTCAAACAGACCATGTCCAGAATTGGTTCAGGGGTCTAGTACTGTAAAAGAGATAGGAAGATTTCTGCATTCTCATCACTATCACCACCTGGAATCTCATTGTAATCCCGTTTAGATATCCCAAAATCTGAAGGCCCGGATTGCACTCAGACATTGTTCTGCCTCATCGGCCTGGAGAGATTCACCCTCTCTGAGTTTATCAATGTATTTCGAGATCATAGGGAGGTGTTTCCTATTTACAAGAGTAATCCGATTGATCTTCACGGTCAGTCAGTCTTCTTGAGAATAGGCCGGGTGAGATCTGAAAGACGTACTCGTTGCTTACCCTGCTTGTCAAAATTGTCTGGGGCTAACCACTTGACGGAGGCGCCAGGCGATGGCCATCTGGGTGAGGATCTGGCCGTGGGCGCATATAGACGTGCAAACGCACCCTCGTTTTTTATATTTCTTCGCTCACAGTCGATCTGCTTGGAGCGGCTCCAGTTCAATATTTAAGTCAAGCGCATGGCACACTTTCAAAAAGGTCGTCATATTACAATTGATCCCATTCTCCACCTTCGATAACTGCTGCTGAGTGATCGTCGCGCGTCTGGCAACTTCCTTTTGGGAAAGGCCCATCTGTTCGCGTAGGTGATAGATCTTCAGCGATAGCTCTGCCAGTTGCTTCTCCTCCTTGTAAATTCGCCGGAAACGCTTGTCTTTTAGCTTTTCCTTAAGATGGTTCCTAAAACTCCTCATTGAATTCCTCCTTTAATTTCTGTTCGTCATAGCGAGCCAGAAAATCAGCTCGATACCTTGCGTTGAACCCCCAATTCTTTAGCCTCTTGACCGAGATTTGCTGTGCATCCATTATTTTCAGTTTACCTCAGCCGGTAAAGTCCTTCCTGGAATCTACATATCGATCTCAACGAAGGAGCGTAGCGACTGAAGCACGGACACATGGTTAAGCGTCCGTGTTGTTTTTTGTCATCTTATTTTTGGGTGGGAAATAAGTGTTGCAGAGAATCCTTGGCAGATAGCGTATCATCAAATGGTTCGATTTTATTCTTCTCAACAATAACTGATGAACGATCTATTGGAGCAACGTCAATTTCAACAACTAATATCTTTGGATCGTTGGTGTAAAAAACATTGTTCACAACAGTGTTATCCCTCCCTGTTGGAGCAGGGATATTTTTCTGATCAAGATAGTCCACCCTTACTGGATCGTCTGTTTTTTTATTTAAAATCTGAATATATCGAGTCAGGTTCTTATTAGATCCGATGAATTTATTATCCTTTATGATGTTGGCAAATCCCGCTAGTTTGACTATTTCTTCATTGTAGGATTTTTCATAACAGTATAGAATATTATTCCGGACAGTTACAAATGAGGCCGCGTATTTGATATCGATATATTGCCCCAGTAATCCCGGTCCCAATATGCTTTCCTCAATTATGATATTATGGGCTCTTGCCATTTTCCCTCTTTCTTCAAGCCCTTTTGATGAACCAATATAAAAGCCTTCTCCTTCATGGGCGTTATAATCTTTATTCAGCCATTCTCCAATATGATGAATTTTCATTCTTCTAAAGGTGTTATGGTGACTTTCATTCCTGATAGCTACAGCAGTGTTATGTGTATGATGTATATGCACATCTTCAATAACATTATGGTGTGATCCCGATCCTGATAAATATAAACCGATACGAAAACCATGCGTGTTCCAATACCCCTTGTCCAGAGACACTTTCTTCCCGGTTATTTCTATGCGGGAAATGTTCCAGAACGAGCCACTTAGTTTGATTGCTACCAAATCCACTTCCTTTTTTTTCCCAACCGTGGAAATTACAGCATATCGACCCTGGCCTGTGCTGTCTTTTGATGTAAGGGTGATTCTGTTTTTATCGGACCCATTTGCATGCAGCTTAAAACTCTTATCGATTTCATACACTTTGCCGCCCTGAAGCATAATCGTATCACCTGGCTTGACGGTATCCAATGCATCGTAAACATCCTTGCTTGTAGCGCATTGATAAATATCGCTAGCGTAAAGCACATTGATATTGGCAATCAACAGGGAAAAGGAAAAAATTAAAGGGGGCATGAGTCGTTTCGGGGCTAAATTGTTAATGACGTTTTTCATACATTCCGCACCATATCGTTCTCAGTCAACAAAGTCATGGATTCTTTGATATACGCTCAATTTGGCCTGATCCAATTCCTGCCCATATTCCTGGAAAAACAGAGGAATCCACTCATTCCCAAGATTTCTGCGAATGGTGTAGTAAGCTGCGACAAAATCGAGATATCGATCTCCAACGCCCGCATAGCCCAAATCAATGTAGCCACTTAAACGGCCATCGTGGATCATAATGTTGGGTAGGCAATAATCCCCATGGGTGAACACCAGGTCCTCTGGTGGCAGGTCGGCCCTTATGCTGTCCAACTCATCTCGAAGAACATTCCTCGTTTCACCATCTGGTATCTGACCGTCCAGTACGCCTGAGTCAATCAAGTCTGTCGCCCAAGCAAAATAGCGTTCCATGCGCCAATCTAAGGGGCACGAATCGATCGCTATCGCGTGAATTTCGCGAAGACCACGAGCGAACATGCGTACGAGACGCGGAACATCACTTTTGGCATCCTGGTGGATGCCAGATACACCAGCTATTTGGGTCATGAGCAGATACTGAGTATCACCTTCTTCGTGGAAGCAGACCACGCGAGGAACGTTCAATTTCCCCTGGAGCCAGGACATTGCCGTTTTCTCGGCCAGAAGATCGGATTCTTGTGGTGCCGCATGCATATCTCGTGCTTTGAGGAACAAACTCTGTTTGCGTGGATGAGTGTACCGGAACACGTCGGCACACGATGCTGTTCGGAAATTTTCTCCATCTGACTCAAAACCCGCGAGATGGGCTTGGACAGCAGTTGGAAGATTTTCGACTTTCAATGCGTAACTCCCGACCAGACTACTCTCATCACATAACCCTTGGGATTAACGAAATCTATTAGCGGTCTCAGTTTGTGTATTCAATATAAAAAATAAAGGAGACTACGAGTTCTTCCGTAGCCTCCACTGATGAACCTGCCAATGTGTTTCACTTTTTTGAATAGAATTTTTGATCCATTAAAACGGGCTTTGTTTTCAAGAGGGGGACGGCAAAGCTGTGAATATCCTCTATCATAGCTACAACAAATACTTCATCCACTCGTCTGCCCCAGTAGAATCCATGGTCTTTGCCTGGATAAATTTTCACTTCGACCGTTTTTCTTCCTTTCCTAATCGCAGGAATAATATAATCCATATTGACGTGTTTCAAAGGATGGACATCTCCGTGAAGGACGAGTAGGGGAGTTTGAAAACGGCTTACTTTGTCTTGAACTTTGGCAATGATATCTGGTGTCCAAAACTTCGCAGGATCGTTGATTGGCTCATATCGAACCGCCTGGTTAGCTGAGGGTTTTGTCAACATCCCTGCAAAAATAATCGAAGCAGGTTCTCCAGCGACTGCCGCGCTCACAGAGGTTCGACTGATCAGATCCAGCGTCATACTACCACCTCCACTGCCCCCCATTACGACAATACTTTCGGAATCCACCTGATCGAGTTTTCGTACCGTTTCCACAATGGCCAGAAAATCCAGAATTGGCCCTTCAGCCTGTGGATTGTCGGTATAATCCCGACGCGTAGCCTGAACAGTAACATAGCCCAGCGCTAAAAATCGTGTTTGAATGGGGCCTCCTGTCAGGTTTTGCTGTCGTCTTTCCTGGTTCTGGTATCCGAGACCACCGTGCATAAAGACAATTGCAGGAAACGGCCCATCGCCTGGTGGTACGCGATAAGATGCTTCTGAAGTTGCTCCATCGCCAGAAGGTGTGCGTAGTTCGTGAACGGGTGAAATAGATAATGGTATTGACACCGGTTTTACGCCCTTAGCCAATGGAGAATTTTCATTGTCACCAGCCATCATGCGCTGTTCTTCTTCGGTATATTCCGTTTCAGGAGGTGTTGGGTTCAAGCCAAACTCCTCTCGAGAAATAAAACCGTCTTTGTTCGAATCCCGTCTATCGAAATTCGCCGCATTACCACTAAACTCTTCTTTGGAAATTCGACCATCCTTATTTATATCATGCCGGACGAAGTTCCTCTCACGTCGTTGTTCCCTGCTTTCATTGGCATCCTGAGCCAAGACAGGCACAGTAAAAAGAAGCACTAACAAAACACTCCGTACAAGGGTCATTTTTTTCCTATGGCGTCCAATGTGCAATTCAAAAAATAAGAGACTTGCAGAATATATTGCGGTGGCTCTTCTATGTCAAAGCCTATCACCATTCGGCAGCCGTGCGACCTCCCCGCGCAGTCGGGCATTCTCTGTTACGATCTTGCCAGCGCGAACGTCCGCCTCTCTGAACTTTGCCATGAAAACCGCTCCGTTTGGCGTGCGATTGTAATCATAAATGATGTAGATTGTTCCATCGCCTGCCTGCACGCCATCGGGATAGGTGACCTTCTCCCGTTCATCCAGCATGAGTCCGCCCTGCCACGTCAGGCCTTCATCGTCGGATACAAACGCCACCAATTTCTCGCGTCTCGTCTTTTCGATCATGGATCCATGTTTGACCAATAACAATGCGCCAGATTTCAAACGACGCACAAAAAATCGGGTGGTAGGATGTGGTATTTTAAGACGTTCAACGGGCGTCCAGGTCTTTCCAAGATCGTAAGAAACTGTCTGACCGATGCCACGGACTCGCACCAGCATCCAGAGTGAGCCGTCCTTTCGCTCAACAATCATCGGTTCGTCAGGCCCCCGCAATTCCGCGTTAACAATATTGGCAGTACCACGACGCTCGAAGGTCTTGCCCTGATCGCGCGAGGCATAGACCTTGATGCTGTTGTCAGTCTTCCATACAGACGAGGTAAAGAGCCAATCGCCATTCGATAGTACCGTTGGTTTGTTCAGCATGATGCCATTACCCAATCGACGCGGTTTCGACCATGTTGGGTTCTCTGCATCTGGATTGCTGGTGACAATAGTCCATATGCCGTAACGGCCATCTTGTTGACCAAAACTCTGTCCCCAGAAAACCCACATCCGATCCTGGGGGTCGGTCCAGATGGAAGCGGACATAGCCCGAACATCCCTGCAGGGCAGTACCATGACTTTTGGATCTGACCAGGTGTGTCCATCGTCATCACTACGAATCAAGACCTGGTAGTTTCGCGGGCTTTCGACATCCCGCCCGTAAACTACCCACAACCTTCCCTTTGCGGTGCGTTCGATGCCTGGCACGCCCTGTCGTGTGGTCGGCGGCACATGCTGTATCCAGGGATTGACAATGACCGTCGCCGGTTCGAGTGCAATATCGGCATCACGCTGTTTCTCTAGTTCTGCATCTGTCATGTTGTTTTTCTTTTTGAAGATAAGCTGCACTTGCGCCTAACGGCTGCTATTGCCGACGCAGGTGTGACAATTTTACCACTCATCCAGATTGCGATCAAAAAAACTCATAATAGCCCTGGAATCCGGCCTATCCATATAAGCCATGTCTGAAAAATAACATCTACTATCGAGATCGCACATTATCGAATTTAGTGGCGCACCAGGAGTAGTTTTTTGGCTTTGATTTGAAGTAAATAGCACTTCCATTTGCCAACTATGAAGAAGGGGTGCAGCCTCACTGTGAACCAGAGCAATACAATTGTGCCAGGTGCCAAAAGTTGAGTCATCAACAGAACGTATTTTTTTTACATAATGGTCAATAATCTGCTGATCTGTGGCCTTTTGCTCTTGGGAACAAATTCGCCGGACAAAAACGTTAGGTTGCTCCTCATTTGACAATCCATTGATCTCCAGTCCAGAATCGATTGCAAAAGACGGGAGGCCCGATGTTTGATAATAAGCTATTGCCTTTTTGATCGCATTCTTTTCAGGGGTATCACCGTCTTCAGTGACATTTAATTTTAGTCCCAATGGATAGGGTCTATAATTTCAATTGAAAACGGCGATAAAATATGTCTAACATGACGAATTTTTTCTTTATTGGCCGTTCCAAATAGAATCTTCTTCATTGAAAATTAAACCTCTGTATATAGTCAAAACAGTGCTTTTTTTATCGGATTCAAGATTTTTCTGTCCATATACAACTGGCGGTCATTGTCGTGCTCTTCAGTGAGTTTTATCTCGATATTATGATCGCTCTTCATCTGCATCATGAAAATCAAAAAAGGTCAATATGTCATCCCGATCCGAAAATCCACGCGCCGCTTTCATTTTTTTAAGCTCAGAAGTGGAGTCGTCGCGCCAGCCACGCTTTTCCATGAATTGATTCCAGATTTGAATTTCTTCATTATTGGGGCGTCTTCCATTCTCAAAACACCATTCCAGTATCTCCTCATCAGTTCCACCAGGAAGAACCCTTCGAACTAATGCGTCGTAGTCTATCTGAAGAAAGCGAAGGCATCGACCATCAAGTCCAAACCCACGATTGTAGTCCTTTGGAAGCTTGCCTTGAGCGTGAAGCCGTATTTTGTCCAGCATTCGCCCGAAGAATACGATCTCTCCTACTTTTTCGTAGGAACTCCTTAAGTTGGAAATTTGCATATGGTATTTCTCCTATCTCATGCCCGAAGTGCATCCGTATTCGTTAAATAAAAAAGCCTTCAAACATAATCCTATCGACAAGCAGACAGCGTATGCAAACATCTGAACAGACGAAGACCAACTTGAGGAATTACGATTTTCTCACCCCCAGAGGCCAGGCTCGGCGTTTGCGCGAACTCGCGAAGTCCGCACTGCGTCAATTCGACATTCGCGTCCACCGCCTCGAACTCATCAAGCATCTGGTCAACACGACATTCAGACTCCGATCAGATGAAGGAGAGTTTCTGGTTCGCGTCCACCGGGAAAAAAACCACACCGTTCGTCTGGTCGAATCAGAACTGGCGTGGCTCCTGGCGCTGTCCAAAGAAGCCGATGGTACAGTCCAGACGCCCTATATCGCCCCAGACGGCAGAGTCGTTGTTTTGGCGGAAGCCGCCGGTGTGCCCAAAGCTTACCCCGTCACAGTGCTTTCATGGATCAAAGGACGTATCGTGCCTCAGGTGCGTCGGACAGCCAGGCATTATGAAAGCCTCGGGCGCCTTGTTGCCACACTACACAAACACGCGATGCAGTGGGATCCACCTGACGATTTCGAACGCCCTGTCTATGACGCCATTCACCAACTGGGAAAGTTCTCAGTCCGACCCCTGCCTGAGTTAGGACCTCGATACCTGCCCGCGCACGTCTTGAGAGACATGGAAGCCGTCTATGAACGGCGTCAAGAAGCCGAAAAGGTGTTGGGTACTGGTTGCGAACATTTTGGTCTGATTCACTTTGATCTCAGCTTCAGCAACATCCTGTTCTATGGCGGGGAAGCGCTACCGATCGATTTCGACGCGTGTGGCTTCGGTTTTTATGCCTACGATCTCGGTGTTGCTCTGACAGGTCCTTTTGCCTACGAGAACTTTATGGCCCGATGTGAGGTTGTCTTCCGAGGCTATCGCCAGGTCCTACCTCTCAGGCGCGAATGGATCGAGTACCTCCCGACCTTCATGGCATCTCGCACTGCTTCCTATATCTTACATGTCGCAGCGGATCCGAAAGCTGTAGAGTCACAGTGGCGCTCCCTTCTGCGTCCCCTTCTTAAGGCCTCTCTTGATCAGTTTCCCTCCTGATGTCCTTAATGGGAGTTGATTTACTTCTCGTCACAGATCAAAGTTATCACTCAATAACTGCCTACTGATATCTCTACCCCTTTGACGGGGATATACAAGCCCGCTGACAACCGTCGATTTGTAATGATAGAGGGCTCGGCTTTTGATCGAGGAATCTGTCCGTGGATAGTTCGCTAATACCGAGTCCACGAATGCTTCCCCGTAAGCCCACATCCCCGCAACATCGTAAGCAGGATCCATAAGGCGAATGTCCCCCCAGTCGATGATGCCTGTGATCCGGCCGCTTTTGGGATCATGGTAGATGTGTTGATACCAGACGTCACTGTGCGTGAATGTCGGCGTGTAGTCTGGCCTCGTCTGAATGTCGTTCAGCCATCGCTTGCACACTCGCCGAACTTCGGGATCAAGGTTAGAAGCGTGACGATAGAATCGACGCTCAACACCCCGCGGCGATCGGGGTCGTCCCTCTTCAACGCCAAGTTCGATCGCTTGCTCGACTGGAAAGGTGTGAACGGTGCTCAGAAACTTACCCAGAGCCACCGCTGCATCGGCACGGTTTTCCTCAGACAGGTTCCGAAAGTGGGCAGGGCTCAGGCAGATTCCTGGTATCATCTCATATCCTGCAAAGTCCGGCGTTTTGGGAAGGTATGTGTAGTTGGGAACGGGAATGCCAACCGTTCCCTTCAGACGCTCCAAGACAGCCTGTTCCCGCAGCAGCTTGATAATATCTTCTGTTTTATTGCCAATGACGAATCGAAAGATATAGCGGTCATTCAACAGAAACATCAGGTGATCTCCAAAGTCATCGATACGTTTGTAACCAGCATTCTGAAACTCAGGGAACGCCTCTCGGATTCGCTGTACGTAGTGCTCGACATCGATTTCGTTTGCCTTGGGAATCTTTGGTTTCCAGCGTCCAGACTGCTCGATTTCAGGGTAAGCCTTTGCAATTCGCTGTAAGTAGCGCTTGGTTGCCATAGGGGGCTTCCTTTCTTCGCTCACGACTCTTTTGGAGGATAACACCACCCCTGTTCAGTCAGACCAAGATCCCTAATGTCCAATGAAGCTCACGATCTCACCTTCCAGACTCAGTTCTTCCTTCTCCTGTCAACCATTTGTCTGGCGGTCACAACTTTTTTCATTTTCTGAGTTTATCAATGTCTTTCGAGATCATGGGTGGTGCTTCCTATTTACAAAAGAGCAGTTGGACCTGTTAGAAGCAGTGGCGGCTCGACGCCTTTTACATCTGTTTTGGGACGTGCGATTCCCGCAAAAACGCAAAGATTACAAATAGTGCAAAGAATGCCGGAAGGACTGCCAGCAATAATGGATAGGCCATTTCACCTGTCATACCGAGTGCTGCGACTCCAAGCAGCGGCGCAATCAACAAAGAGAGATCCATGAGGGAATCAAATGCCCCCATGGCGGCTCCTATATATGAAGGGTCAAACGCCTCCGAAGCGTACACGAATGATAATAAATATGGAACTGCATTTGTAAGACAGAAGAGAACGTAGAACCCTATCAGCAGGGATAGGCTGTCGGCATAAACCAGTCCCACGCCCGATAGCACCAGGATCCCGAGAGAAGCAAGAACATAGAGTTTTCGTCCTACCTTATCAGAGATTACCCCGGTGAAGTATGAAGACACACTAAATGCAAATGAACCGGTTGCCAAGATTAGCCCGATTTCCCACGCATTGAGTCCCAACATCTCACCCTTTGTCGGTACAAATACTCCGAAAATCCCGAAGGCAAACAGACCCGCGAATCCCATCAGAAGATAGACGAATACGCGACTATTCCCAAAGGTTGCACCAAGGCTGCGAAAAACGCCCAGATTGTGCTCCGATGAGGCCCGTTCTCCACCCTTGATAAGATAGAGAGCAGCACAGAAGGCCACGAGTGAGAGAAGCCCGTCCACCAGAAATGGGGCTCGAAGCGAAGCCAACGAAAGTACAGCTCCAAGGGCGGGACCAACTACGAAAGACAGTCCCTGGCTGCTTCTGAGGATCCCGAAGAACCGTCCTGGAGCATCCTTGCCAAGCGTTGAAGTGATTGCCAGGAGGGCGGGCATCGAGATGGCATCAGCGACACCACCAAGGACTCGAAGAATGACCAGATGGATCCAGTCGCTCGCAATCAGACACAAAAGAGATGAAACTGAACCGAGGGCTGTGCCTACCAGAATGAGACGTTTCCGTGAGAAGCGATCCGCAAGGGCACCTGCGAAGAATTGGGCGACTACCACTGTAGCAAGGGCGGCCGACACGACTATGGGTATCTGGTACGTTTCAGCCCCGAGTTCCGTGCTGAGTCTCGGCAATACGGGAAGGCTGACGAGAGTACTCAGGAAGATGATGAACGCCATCAAGCCGATGGCATACATTCTGTGCAGGTCAGATGTCATTACCCTTCCTCTATTTTGAAATGCCTGTAGAAGTGCTGAATGTCGCATTCAGGCCGCAAAACCTCGTAGGTAAAGCAACGTTCGCATTCTTCAGGTGAGTCGGATATGGCGATTGCAGTTTGGAACCGGGTAATCGCCTCAATATCCGGGCGAAACCCGCCGCGCAGAAATTGACCCCACAGTGCCCAGAACTCAAGCTCATATCCAACAGACTTGGCCGAAGCGAGGTACTCCGGTGGAAACAGACGGCGATAGGCATCGATGTTGTAGAGCCACGAGCCTCCGCGCACGGTTTCTGCCTCCGGATGCTTCTCCCTTACGTCTCGAAGAAGACAGGTTAGCTCATGACGTCTGACACCGACACGTTCAAGGCTCAGAGCGCCCTTCCCAGAAGTGTCGGCGTTACGAAAGTGAAGACGGAGCCTGGGTTCATTCCGGAAAGGGTAGCTATACCAGAAGCACCCAAAGCCGTCCTGGGCATTGATTGGCAGTTCATCTTTCTCGCGTTCGAGATAGTGGTCGTAGGCCCAGCGATCCGGCTCACTCGTATTTCGTAGTCCTTTCAAAAAGCTCTGCCAGGCCTCACTTTCTTGCGCTGTCTCCTTTGTGACCCGAATGTTCAAAAGTGTCCGAAGCATTGTGCAGTCGATCAGGGTGTCTTCCAGGGGGCTGTGAGATAATTCGGACATCCGTCTGGCAAAGGCCAGCTGGACCGAGATGAACTCATATGGTAGGCTGAGTTTGGGCATTTGTTGTTAGTCTCTGGAGTAGTGGTTGGAGTCGGGATGACGCAAGCTTAGGGGCTTTTTATTTAAGAATTTTCACAGATTTTAAAAGGTAAATGGGATACTACGCCGACAGAATGTCTCCTCCGATACCGGTCATTTCCAGCGAAATTTTCTCTATGCTCAAGTATACTGAACGAACTTGAGCTTCTTGTTGTGCGTTGCCTCCACCTCACCAACAGAACGCGGTACGGCAGAATCCATAGGCACCCAGGTACACGCGCGGAGTATCGGAGGCTGAAGACATTCTGCCATCCTTTCTTAAGTCTGCATGAGGATTTCAACTCGATTCCCAAAAGGATCCCGAAATTCGAAGCGATCGATGCCGGAAATTGCGATGGATTTTTCTATCTCGACGCCCGCCTCAGCAAGCAGAGACCTCCAAAAAGAGATGTCTGTCACCTCGTAGGCCAGGTGTGCCTTGGTAGCCAGCCGATCCACGCCTTCTTCGATTCCTACGTGAACCTGGCGATCACCGACTTGCAACCACAATCCACCTCGGGCCTTAAGCGATTCCGGCTTCTCGATTTCGGGTAACCCTAAAATGCCGCAATAGAACTCCCTCGCAGCATCCTCAGCGCCCCTGGGTACCGTAATCTGTGCGTGGTGTAAGCTCTTAATCATTTCCCTTTCCAGCCTAAGATGCGAATCCGGTTTGCGTGTAACGTTCTCGCGGGTTGCGAACCTGCGAGCGGGTTGCTGAAGACCATGGCGCAAATGCGCCACAGCGCAAGTGGACCTGTTATATGCCTGTGGCAGGTTTGGATCTCATAAGAAACAGTACGGGGAGATCAGTGTCGGGTTTCTTCCGCCTTTCCGAAGCCTCCGTAGAGAGCGAACAGACCTTTCTTCCAAAGCACATCAACTCTCTCAAACCCGACTTTTGATAGCAGAGAGAGATGATGAGGAATATCCAACGGAGAATCTTCTATCAAAGAGTTCTTCAGGATCGGCTCAACTCTATCTTCTGGAAAGTTCCGTCGAAGCAACTCAGCCCAATCTTCGAATCCAAGCATGGTCAGTTCTGCTTTTGAGCCGTGAACGTGGTCAAGACACAGAAAGCATCCGCCTGGCTTGATCCAATTGCGAATCCGTGCGTATAGACCCTCGTATTCCGATTCTAGTCTGCCATGACACAGCGCATACGATGAGACCACACAATCGAACGAATCGGCTTCAAGTTGTACGTCATCATCTGCGAACAAATCCCCGACAACGGTTCTGAACTCGGCACCGGTCTCTTCCAGCCGTCTCGCTGCTTCCGTCAGAAGCTTTTCCGATATATCCAAGAGCGTAATCTGGCTCTGGGGAAACCGACCCAAAACAAGCTTCGAGAGCCTGCCCGTTCCAGCTCCCAGGTCCAGAACGGAAGGGGCAGACGGAACAAGGGTGGCCATAGTTCGAAACAGGAGTTCGTGCGTGTATTGGAAGTCGGGTGAGACCTTGCTCGCATTTGAAAAAAAATTGAAAGCGTCGGGCACATCTCGAAACCCCTGGTTAACTTGCTCCCGCGTTTTCTTGACGGCAATTCCTTGATCCAGCATATCCCGAATCTCTGAAAACGCACGATCGTCCATTTTGGATCTCCAAATGTCTCTAGGGTTTTGCTGTGTCTCCGCCTTTCCTGCATGCTCAGTCACACGCTTGCTGCTCAAAGTTCCTCACGATCATTCCAGGAGCTTTCTCGAATCCAAGTCTCTCGTAGAATCTCTGGACCTGCTGGTCACAGATCAGGTCAATCATGTAGAGATCTTTGAGCTTTCGAACCATGCGTCTGACCAGCTCAGATCCGATGCCTTTCCCTTGCCATTCCGGCAGCATCTCAAGATGTGGGATATAGGCGCACGAAACACCGTCCGATATGGCACTGATGAAGCCAATCACCTTCCCCTCAGAAGAAACTGCAAGAACCACGTAGTCGCTTCCCTGTAGGATTCTTAGATGCGTCTCGGGAGAGGGAGGGTTAGGCCATCCGACAAAGAACCCCTTTAGATTGTCTGATCCGATCCCGTCGGTAGTGTCTTGATATGTAATCTGCATATAGCATTTATCCTCTGGTGTATCACTTCGCTAATCCTTGCCGGTTCGTGGTTCACCACCAAAACGGAGCAGGTTGCCGTCCAAATCTACGACATGCAACTCGCAAGCCCAGGGATTATCGATCAACTCTCCTCTTATGTGCGCACCTGACGATGTAAGCTCATGATAAAGTCCTTCAATGTCTTCGACGCCTATCCAAACCGTACCATGTGCCTCGCCGACTGGATTTGCACTGAGATATATCGTCCAATCATCTCGACTCACGGATGCAAACGAACCGTCGTGCGTCCAATCCACCCTGAAACCCAAAGCGTTCTGATAGTATTCCAGGCTGCTGTCAAAGTCTGAGCAGCTGAGAATCGGGATTATGACTTCTACCATCTTGTGCATGAGAACCTCCAATTTTACCCTGTAAGTATGTTTCAACAGCAATCCCAGGTGCGGAGGTCTCTAAGAAGCTGTTTTGAAGGTGTTGGGTTTGGTGG
The DNA here is from genome assembly GCA_009838845.1 of Gemmatimonadota bacterium. NCBI lineage: Bacteria > Pseudomonadati > Gemmatimonadota > Gemmatimonadota bacterium. The sequence goes on from VXRD01000149.1 coordinate 19,716, forward strand.
GTCCGAGCATTTCTTTTAGAGAGACCGAATGCTCCTTGACAATCATCCTATCCGCATGAAGGGTGACAAAGTTGAAGCAAGGCGGGTGCTCTTCGTCAAAGTTCACTTCCTGTTCATTGGGCCAATAGTTGAGTTGGCAAAAGGTGCTGCCTACACTGATATAGGCAATGCCATCCTTGTGGATATGGGTCCCCCGATGAACATGACCGAAGAAAACACCTCGGAGACGCTCTCTTGCAGGCAACAGTGCTTCATGCAATTCAGTACCATTAAGCATGCCCACGTCTCTAGAATACCACTTGGAATCCAAATCGAGGGGCGAGTGATGCATAAAAACAGTCAACGAGCCGTTCTGCTGGCTAACCTCCGCGCGAACAAAATCAAGCTGATCTTCTGTTACTTTACCAAAGTGACCGGCCTCTTCGTATGGCTGCTGGGTATCTAACACCAGAAACCGTTCGCCCTGATATGAGAAGCGATAGCAGTTCAGGTCTGAATTGGATAGTACATCCTCTTTAGGACCCATTGTTAGATGCACGCGCATATAATCACGCGTGTCATGATTGCCTGTTACAAAGTAGGTCGGGACGTTGATTTGAGAAAATGCTTCTGCCGCGAGTTCGTAGGCGACCTCAGTATTATGATTCGCTACATCCCCTGTATGAATCACAAATTGGGGTCGCGTCGGCAGGCTGTTTATAGCTTCAAGGACCCGCAATAGATTACGGAATGGATTGTTGCCTAACGCGACCCAATCTCTCAAATGTCCTAAGTGTGTGTCACTGATATGGACGAAATGCAGGGGATCTGCCATGTTTTCCTCCTTTATCAGGGAGATGGGATCCAATGACTCATATTTGCCCTTTTCAGATTCCGAAGACACACTCAAGCGTTCTGCTTGCTCGGCTCGGTAGCGGTCAATCCATTGGGCATTGAGGTCGTCAGCCAGACGCCTGTGGCGTGTCTGAATCTCGCGCCCGGGTGGTAGCTTGAGGCCGAGGAAGTCAAGGATGCCACAGGTCTCACCGACGGGATCGGTGGCAAGGTCTTCGTACCGCACAAGGTACGGCTGAATACCAACCGAAGCAAACCACGTCCGCCATGCTGCATTGTGCTCATTGATCATCTGAACCAACTTGCAGATCTGGTCGAAGTCGAACCTAGGTTCTTGTTCAGGCTGTTCCAAGCGGCAAACACGCCATTCTCGGTCCTGCCTGCAGCAAGGGCCGCTCGCGCGAATTCGGAATATTCAAAGACCTCATCAGACGAGTGGACAATGTCCCATCGGGCGGCCCACATTTGCTCGTCGGGCTGGCGGAAGTATGACTCAGGACGACCCGCGACTTCCGTGGACGCCAGCAATCCACACAACAAGGTACTGCCTGTGCGTGGGGTGGCACAGATCAAGTACGAATCGGTGCGTCCCATCCGACGTACGCTTTCCTGCTTGCCTCTTGATCTCTCTGACTCTTTCATTGATTCTTCTTTACTCGCAGCGAAGAGCATCAACCGGATTCGCTCGCGCTTTCTTCCAGGCTTGAAATCCTACCGTCATCAGCGCAATCGCAAATGTGAATAGCCCGCTCATCACAAAAGGCATCACTCCCACGTCGATGCGATATACAAAATTTGCCAACCACTGGTTCATCGTCCAATAAGCCAGGGGACACGCAACCAGGTTGGCAAGGAGCACCAGCCATATAAACTCGCCTAAAATCATGAGCACCAGTCCGGATTCAGAAGCGCCCAGAACCTTACGAATGCCAATCTCTTTTGTGCGCTGTTCTACGCTAAAAGAGGTCAAGCCAAAGAGTCCCAGACAAGCCACGAAAATAGCGGGGTAAATTTCGTCCAATCTGTCTTCAGCTATGAAGGGATCAAGAATCTTCGATGGTTGGATGGACTTCCATGATCAATTGCGCAATCGCCATGGCACGTGGGATTGAAGCCTTGACTTGCTCGGTACGCGGGCCAAGGTCGCTAAGCGATTTGATGCCAAGATCGCCAAGTATATGTTCGAATCCAGGCCGAAATCGGTCCAGATAGGACGAAGCACCAATATGCTCAAAGGCTCTCAGGCAGCGAGCATATGTAGCGACGATCCAGAAGACCGATTCCCTGTGAAAGCTCTTGGTGATCAGTTCCTGCGTCCCGTTGATCAACTTGGGCCGTGAGGCCAGTTTGATTTCTGACGAATAAGGAAAGGGCTTGTGGCAGACTTCACAGGCTACGTCAAAGACTTCAATGGCATTATGGAAGTGTGTCTGAGTTGTTACCGAATCAAAGTGATGCGATCCTTGCAACGTCAGTAGGAACTCGTAGAAATCGAGGTGTCCGTATTGGGACAATACTTCTCGTGCGGCCAAATACCGTTTCCTGATTGTTGGATTTCTGAGCGCCGCTGCCAAGATGATGTGGGTGGTGATACCGGCCGCCCACAGCCAGACGAGCACCTTGTCGAACTCACTGTCAAATTCACTGACGAAATTCACGTATTTCAGACAGTTTGCTCGCGCATCTTCAATCCGCTTCATCACCCAATGTCGTTTTGGAAAATTTCGGGATACTACGGCAGCCATCTCACACAATTTATCTGATGCCCCAGGCAAGACATGTGGTAGCCGGAAACTATATCCGATACGGTAATCACTCAGCACACGCTCTAAAGGTTGTAGCCGAGTTACCGGCCAGAATCCACCCCCAATAATCACACCATCGTAATGGACCTCTTTGAGGGGATTTTCTGGCAAGGCATCCTCGAAAACCAGGGTCAGATCCAGATCAGAACTGATCGGAAACTCGGTATCATCAGGTGCCTCGGTGAGGGACCCGCGGAAAAATCCACCCATGAATCCCGGTAACTGGCTTGCATTCTCAGATACCCATTCCCCTGCCAGTGCCTTTACTTCGCGAACCAACATCGACATTCCTCGTCATCGGGACGCCCCGGGAATTGGGGCAAGACTAATCGCCTACCAGACCAGTCCAATTTAAAACAGCTTCTCAATAAAATCGACCAAAATCTGGGAAACTGACTTCAAAAAGATACGCGAGTTTTGTAAACACAGCGCGTCCACCTGGGAGTCTATCAACAAACACAAAGTAGAAGTGGCTTTCTGGGGTGAACTCGTAGTCGAAGATTGCGTTGAAATTGTAGCTGATCTCATCTTGCAACCGTTCATCTACGCGTTCAAAAAAAATGCGCCAACCGATCTTTTGGGTCAATTGATAGTTACTGCGGAGCCGGAAAATTAGCGTATTTCGATGTGTACGCCAAAAAAAATTATCCAGGTCGAGATCAGCGGTCAATTTGCCAAAGAGGTTGACACCCGCAGAGAAGCTGGTAAATCGGTTGAATTCATCTCGACGGATTCCAAAGCGATTTGAAACCTCCAGGTGCCACCACGGTGCCTGGTAATCAATCAATGAGCCGATAAACCTGGTATCGAAAAGTTGACCGACTTCGCGAAGAGCGCCAAACCCACCATAGGTAAAGAAATCAAATCGGCCAATATCAATATCAAAACGGAACTCACTCCGCCGTTCCCGCAGCAATTTTTGTGCATTGGTTTGATAAAAATGGCGCATATCAGCACCAAATGACTGCAAGAGATTCGCCTCTGGAAACTCGTGTCTGTACCTCACGCGAGCACGTCCCCGACGGAATGCCTCATCTTCAAGTCCCATCTCATTTGGACGAAAACCGTCCTGAATCTCTTCAAACGCAATTTCGGTCAGCCAACCTTCATGAAGCCATTCCATCGCGGTGTGATGCGCCCGATGCGTTTCGCCATCCATGAAATCGACAGCATACTGCGACGTTACAGTCCAGTCTCGATGAAGTCCAAATCGACCATTGAGCGATAGGAGTGCCACATCTCGATCTGCCTGGTGTTTATGGATTCCCATTGCGCCGATGACAGTGCGCTCACCGATATCGTAATTAACCCGCCCGGCCAAAAGATTTGCCTGCTTTTTTTTATCCGCATCGTACCGATCGATCATTTTGCCGTAAGTATTGATGACCGCGAAATTAGAACCGCCAATTTTACCTGCTGTTTTTACACCAAAATCGATTTCTTGAACGCGGCGGGTATAGAATAAATTGAGCGGCAGCCTGAACAGTTCAGCACCTTCCCTGAAGAATGGACGGCGTTCTGGGAGAGACAATTCCCGGTCACTTGATATGTTAATTTGCGTCGGATCACTTTCCAATTGTGAAAAATCGGGATTGAAAGTCACATTCGAGGTGAGGTGCGTCGAGATCGGGAGAATCAGGTCTAAACCACCATCGTGGTCATTGGAACGATTTTCTATTGCACGATAGGTCCCGTAGGGGAGAATACCGATCTTCTGCTCTGTTTTGATCTTTCCGAAATTCAATCCGGTCAAATCGCCAAACTCCGATACGCGCCCGAAAAAATCGGTGCGTGCCCACGAATAGGATTGACCATTTATCGGATGTGTCCGCCAAAAGTTGATTCCCCACGTCGTATTGTGTCGATTAAAACGGAGCATGCGAAACGGGATCTCAAATTCTGCGGTCCAGTGATTTTGGCGTTTTTTTATTTTCGATTTCCATTTTGCGTCCCAACTCAGGTCGAAGACACTCTCATTACTGACCCGCTCGTCCATCTGTGTGCCGAGTGTATTGATTCCAAAAACGTAGCAGTTGCGACGGTCGCGATAGGTATCAATCATCACTTCGATACAGTCATTCTGCCAGATCGCGGAATCCCGGCGAATTTTCGTTTCACGCAAACTCTTCATGTCTGGCTCATCGCAATGTACGCCGATATAGAGCATGTGCTCATCGTACAAAATCCTGACTTCCGTGTTCAATTGCGCCGGATGGATGCTTCCCTCCTTTGCACGAAAGAAATTGGTTGCAATTTGGGCGCGTTGCCAGTCACTGTCTGTAAGTTCGCCATCAATAATGGGGGGATTATCCGTCCATGTGGCACTGATAGTACGCGTCGAGCTTTGCGTTTCAGCGAAAAGCGGTAGCGTCAGCAGCACAATTGGGACCCAAATTATCGCGCATGACCACCGTACCTGTTTGGCTTTCTCCACCGTTTTTGCCTCCTGATCTGGGTATTACAAGTCATAAGGGTGAGGAAGACAAGGTTCATGTGGTTTAGACAAATGGAAGGGGGTTTAGGTTTTCCGACCGGGCTATTGAGGAAAAGTTAGCAATTGAGGATATTGCTTTTTGTGCGCGATTTAGCGGGGTGGGATTTGGGAGTTGTTTTTGTCATCAGTGAAGAAATAGAGGGACAGCCGTCACACCCTTCTATTTTTTGTCTTTCACTTCTGCTTGCTGGACAGTCGTTTATATTTAAGAAATTTCTCTTGAACCAACCCTTTTGCGAAGAGATCCTTGCTCAGATCAAAGCCTTCCTCAATCGAATCTGTGCGTCCAAAACAGTAGAAAGCTGCACCGGCATTCAAACACACCAGATCCAGAATTGGTTCGGGAGTTTGGTGCTGTAAAAGAGATAGGAAGATTTCTGCATTCTCGTCACTATCACCACCTGGAATCTCACTGTAATCCCATTTTGCTATCCCAAAATCTGAAGGCGAAATCTGGTATTCTCTGGTCACACCTTCGGCCACTTCAAAGATATGCGTGTGTCCAGAAATGGAGATCTCATCAATCCCCGGCTCTCCGACAACAATCAAGAAGCGTTTACGCCCAAGATGGCGGAGCACTTCTACCAGTTGTCTGCCCATATCGACATCAATTGTTCCGAGTATCTGATATTGGGGATTGGCAGGATTACATAACGGAGCGCTGAGATTGAAAATCGTCCTCTTGTCAACCATTTGTCTGGCGGTCACCACTTTTTTCATTACTGGGTGGTATATGCGGGCAAACAGAAAACATACATTCGTTCTCCTGAAAATGTCCTCTAAACGGTCATCTCTGAAATCAAACTCACAGTCGAGTTCTTCCAGCAAATCAAAGCTTCCATTCGGTCGCTTTGATCCTTTATTGCCGTGTTTCACCACCGGAACGCCACCAGCAGATAAAACGAACGCAGCGGTTGTAGATACGTTGAATCGATTTAAACCGCTTCCACCTGTGCCACACGAATCAATGGCGTCGAAAGAGAGAGGAACAGGTCTCGACCTGATCAATAAAGCTCTTGAAAATCCGAGAATTTCATCGGCAGTCTCGCCCTTCTCAGAAAAAGCTATGAGCAACTCTGCGATCTGTTCGTCTGGCAGGTTACTTTCCAGGATTGCACTCAGACATTGTTCAGCCTCATCGGCCTGGAGAGATTCACCCTCTCTGAGTTTATCAATGTATTTCGAGATCATATCGTTTACGTCGCTAAGATATTGTCGATTGTCTGGAGTTCGTCTTCGGTGAAATTCAGGTTGTCGAGAACACCGATGCTGTCCTCGATTTGTTCGGGTCGGCTGGCTCCGCAAAGCGCGGTCGTGACCGCCTCTTGTCGGAGGACCCAGGCGATGGCCATCTGGGCGAGGGTTTGACCGCGGGCGCAGGCGTGGTCGTTGAGCTTGCTGATTTTGCCGAGGAATTCTTTGTTGAGGCGATTTTTGAGCGGGTGACCCGGGCGAGCGGCGCGGGAGTCTGCGGGGATGCCGTCCAGGTATTTATCGGTGAGCATGCCGCTGTTGAGGATGGAGAAGGCGATGCAGCCGATGCCTTCCTCCTGAAGGACGTCGAAGAGACCATTGTTTTCGGGTTGTCGGGTAAGCAGATTGTATTTGGGCTGATGGATCAGGCAGGGCGTACCTAAGTCGCGCAGGATTCGCGCGGCCTCTCTGGTTTTGTCGGGCGGATAATTGGAGATGCCAACATAGAGGGCGCGACCTGAACGGACGGTGAAATCGAGAGCGCCCATGGTTTCTGCAAGTGGCGTGTCGGGATCGGGGCGATGGTGGTAGAAGATATCGACATAATCTACCCCCAGGCGTTTGAGGCTTTGGTCGAGGCTGGCAACGAGGTATTTCCGCGAGCCAAAATTGCCATAGGGTCCGGGCCACATATCAAATCCGGCCTTGGTGGAGATGATCAGTTCGTCCCGGTAGGGCGTCAGGTCGAGCTGGAGGATGCGGCCGAAGGTCTCTTCGGCAGAGCCATAGGGCGGTCCATAGTTGTTGGCCAGATCCAGGTGCGTGATGCCGTGGTCAAAGGCGGTGCGCACCGTAGCGCGTCCGGTTTCAAACACATCGACGCCACCAAAATTATGCCACAGGCCGAGAGAGAGCAGGGGGAGTTGAATACCGCTGTTGCCACACCGCCTATATGTCATGCTGTCGTAACGCGATTGGGATGGGAAGTCGGACATGAAGGCTCCTTTCAAAACTTGGGACCTGGAAAAAAATAACATAGAGGGGAAACCTTCACCCCTTTGATTTTCAAGTTCTAACCCTCAAGCTTTTCGTCCGTAACGGGTGGAATTGCATGCAAGAAACTTAATTGAAACAGTACTAAGTTTGCATAAGCTCATGGATCAGCGGTGGGACCTGACGGATATCGGTCAGTTGCCGCAGGGCGCCGGTGAAGTCCAGGCCGCTCGTCAGGCCCTGCGGTATGACGATGCAGCGCAGCCCGGCCGCCAGTGCGGCGCGCAGCCCCCGGTCTGAGTCTTCGATAACGACGCATTCGGCGGCGCTAAGGCCGTTTTGCCGCATGGCCGTGAGGTAGGGCTCGGGGTCGGGCTTGGAATGTCGGTAGTCTTCGCGCACGAGCGTGAAATCGATGCAGTCCAGCAGGCCGGTGGCGGCGTGGATGATCTCAAAGTGCTCCCGCCGCGAACTGGTGACGATGCCCATGCGCACCGTGCCGTGGAGTTGGCGCAGCACTTGGCGGGCGCCGTCGATGACGGGTACACCGGCACGCAAGAGTTCGGTGTAGCGGGCGTTGCGCCAGATGCGGGCTGGCTCCAGCGCCTGTTCGTCTATGCCGTGTTCGGCGGCGATCTTGGTAAGGCCTTCGCTGGCCTTGAGGAAGAGCTCGATGAAACGGGCTTCGCTCAGGCGGACGCCGAGGCGTTCCAAGGTTTCGCGGCAAGCCTGAAAGTACAGGCCTTCGGTGTCGACCAGGACGCCGTCGTTGTCCCAAAGAATGGCTTTCAGCATAGCACTTTATATCCTTTCCGCCGCTTGGTTTAAGGTACCGCCTAGTCTATCACGAGGATCGCTTCTCATCAATAGTGACTTCGGTACCCGTTGAACTGTAGTTAGCCCAATCTTTGAACTTGATCTGATTCTACATAGTCGGCCTGAACCTGGTTTGAAGAATCCTTTGAGCTGACAACTCACCAAAAGGTGCACCACAACACCTGACATCCTCAAAAGTGCTCAAAGGACCTGTCTTTTTGCGTTTGACGTAATTTGATTGATTCGTTCTTGGATATCGATTTCTGGCGTATAGTGAATACCATGTATGCTAACTTGCTCAGCGCCTTGCACATTGTTAATTCTGTCATCCACAAAAATGGCTTCTTCAGCAGTCACTTCCAAACGGGATAGCATACGCTGAAAAATCTTTGGGTCAGGTTTGCGCAAACCTTCTTTAGCTGAGAACATTATCGCGTCAAAAAGGTCATCATGAATCTCTTCCTGTACAATTTTGCGTGTCGTGATCCAAGCGTCGCTGAGTACGCCGAGTTTATATTTACCTTTTAATGAGGTAATATAGTCTAACAGATCATAATTCCAGATGGGTTCGCCCCAGAAATCCACACCTAATTTCTGTGCTTCATCATTTGATATATTCAGTTCATCTCCAATAACTTTCCATAACTTTTCTGGATGTTCTTCTCCCACGAAAAGTTTCGGCGTTAGAGGGTGATAGAATACCATTTGGGCCAGTTCAGCTATTGACATACCAATTTGAGGAATTTGAGTGTCGTCCGCTGTTAGTTTTTCTTCTATCAGTACTCCACCCATATCCCAGATGATGGCTTTGATCACTTCACTCCTCATTGAGTAACGCCAGATGAAAGCCATGCCAGTCGTCGAGATCGTTGAGGTCGGTGCCGAGCCACTCTTTGTCAGATTGGGGGAACCCAAGAATCTCAAGCATTTCGCTTCGACCAGGCTCTGGCTTGGGGAACGAGAGGATGCGTTCGTTGAATTGGTCAATCGCCTCCGGCGTCAGGCTTTCCGGTTTTGCATTCTCTTTTACCCAGGTCTCGAACGCCAGGTAGCCCGGCTGCGACGCGCTTACGAAAGCGACAGCAGCGGTCGAGTCAATTCCCAGAGCTTCGAGCAGCAGGCCATCAAACCCGCCTTCGCCCGCTCTGTATTCACCTGCCAACTTGCCCTTTGCCGACAGACGCATTTTCAACCATAGCCTCGGAAGGTGAACCAATCCCAACGGGCCTTTTGTCCGGGTGCTGATGAGAGGAACCTGTGTCTCCATTGCGAGTCTCCTTATTAGTGATTATCAATGATTTGTCGTTTTGTTACTTCGTTATTCTAACCCCATTTTGTCACCCACTCACGACTGAGCCAATCTTTCCATTGACGTGCCAAATCCATTCGCGCATCTCGAACCGAGTTTGAATGGGGTATATTTCCCGGTTTTGGAGGTGAGTTAAGCGGAAACTGCTGTCCTGTTATTGCCTCTAACGCATCTCTTCGGGCCGTGAAGTTCGCTACGCGACCCATTTGGGTGTCTTCTTCAAGGCCAGCGGCGATTTCTGCGGCAAAATCTGGATAAGCCATTTGTGCGGCCAGTAGAAGCGATTGATAACGAACATCTAAGCTTGTATCGTTGAGTAGATTGGAGAATGACGTTTTACAATCGGGCCACAAATTCTGGCACTTTTGCAGCGAGTAAACGCCCGCCATCCGGACGTTCGGCGAAGAATCTCGGAACGCGTCCAGTATATGGTTCGCATTTATCTGAGCCGGTTCGGTTGCCAATGCACATAATGCTGCTGTGCGAACAGTCGCTATAGGGTGTTTGACGTGCTTGCTTATTGGCTCTATTGCTTGAGGCGGGATGGCATTTCCAAGAAAAGAAAGGATTGCATCCTTCACTTCCTCATGATCAGTGCTGTTGAGTTTTGTCAATCTCTGTTGTAGGGGGCGGTTCCGCCACGATGACCAGTTTCGGAAGGGAGTAATCGAAAGCTCAGGTGTACTCTCGGTTTCTTTGATTACCAGCGCATCACGCACGGATACGAGACCAGCACGTAGTTCTGACCATTGAGGTTTTTTCTTTGATGAAGCGATGAGTGCTGATTTCATTTCCGTGGCTGTCCAATTTGGATGGGCTTGCCACAAACAGGCGGCGGCTCCAAGCAGAATTGGTCCTGCGAAGGATGTGCCATTTGTGCGGGCATAGCCACCTGGAAGGTTGTCCATTTTCGCATGAAGGGGGTGCGCGACCTCTACATCAGGGAGGGCAATGTTCGCCGCAGGTGCCAGAATTTGAGGAACCCATTTTCCCTCAAATGTCGTTCCACGGCATCCTTGATACATTTCGGCTTGGGATGGATCTCCGCTCGGTGAGATTATGATGCCACCCACAGATAGCACAGAAGGGGATGCGGTCTGCGCTGTCGCTGCAGTCTGGTCGGGCACATTGCCTGATCCCGAGATTACAAGCACGCCCTCTGAGGCCAGTTCTTCACACAAAATGCGAAGCGGTTCCATCTGCCAGGGGAGAATGCCTGAGTCTGTCCGAAATATGCGTGCTGCCATAACTGCCCGAATCTCGTACTTTCGCCAATTGTCCCGAACCCATTCCAGCGCTTTTAGACTTGGTAAATATTGATCAGGATTTGACTTATGCTCTGGGAAGTACATAGCAATGAGAAATAGGTCTGCCTCTGGCGCAACACCTGTGTATAATCCCTGCGATGCAGCCCCCGATCCTGCAGCACCAGCGGCGGCACGCAGCGCGTGCGAACTACCTGCTGCCCAGGGTTCGGGTTCTGGATAAAACACTTCGGGGCGTGGTTCAGAATCCATCACATGTACTATGTGGGTTGTACGGTGTCTATTTGTACTAATATCGGGATGATTTGAAAATCTACCATCGACAACAGCAATACGGACACCTTTCCCCGTAAGCTCAACAGGAACTTGCAGAAAGTCTCGCAGTGTTGGCCACACTATGAATTACTCCTCAAGAAGAGATGATTTTTTTGCGCGATTTTGCGGGTGTTGTGTTTCTCTTTTAGATTGGACATTTTACACAAAATCAGAGGAAAGGGCTCCCAAAAATCCAACTCGCTTTTCAGGATCCCGGTATTGAATCAGTTCGTAGTGCCCAATCATAAATCCTTGTGCTTCCCAGAATTTCAAGGCTTCTGGATTGTCCCGTCGGACATTTAAATCGATCCTATCAACTCCCAGACTATCGGTAATTTCTATGGCTGATTTTACCAGGAACGTCCCAATGCTCCTCCTGCGCTTGGCAGGAACAACGTAAAAGTCGTTTATCTCTGCCCTGGTGCCAGATATGGAGAATGAAATAAATCCCACTGGGGATCCTTCGCTTAGCCCCCAAAATACCCTTGGTTCAGTGCTGGACAGGGGAAAACGATCTGCGAAATACGAATCCCGACTATCAGATGTACATACCGTATCGGCATGTGGCATGATCTCCAGCCAGTAAGCTTCGACGAGTGGACGAAATCGGTTCTGGTCGGCTGGAATTACCCGTTTGAAATTGATGCGTTCCATAATAAACCTGCCTCTGTGGCCTGTTGCCAGACACTGCGTTTACTCGCCAACCGCTTCTTCGAATCTGACCTCTATCTCCGTTCGATTAGCCTGGAACCATTCCAGGAGTTGCAAACAGGTATTCCCCTTTTCTATCTCCTCAAGCTCTGGGAGACAGCGCGAAAGCATCACATACGGCATGTGGTCTCTCTCCAACGGACGAAGCGGATTAACCGCGTTGTAGGACGCCAGAAACTCGCTGAAGTGAGCCAGCCACCAGCGACGGTGCTCACCCGTCTCTCCCTCTGAAGGCAGGCCATTGCGACCTTCGTACTTGATCATCGAAATCAGAGCTGTCGTGATGTCGTCAATCCGATGTCCAATACTGATGTGATCGCAGTCGATGAACCCGCGAAATTCACCCTTGACCATCCGGACATTTCCGCGATGCACGTCCTGGAATACTGGCTCCATCGGCAACGAAGACGCGATCAGTCGCAGGTGGCCTTCAACTTCACTCAGCGTGTCCTCAACTCTTCGTCTTGCCTCACCAGAAAGTTTGGGTAGCGCCTTGGGAACATAGTCTTTGAAAAGTGGTTCATAGGCGTTGTCCTCCCACGTCTCGATGGGTCCCTCAAAGTCGGCCAAGATGGCGTGCAAGCGACCGTAGGCTGCTCCTAAAGTTCGATAGAGCGGGCCTGAATCTGGGCCATAGAAGTCAGGTTCGTCGTCTGGTAGGAAGGGCATCAAAATGTAGATGGACGAGTCGATTTTGCTATAAGACAAGCCAGACCTGGTCTCGACCAGATAGGCTATGGGAAGACCCGAGTCATGAACATGACGTGTGACTCGGAACTGAGTCTCAGTACGCACCAGCACATCGGGCGCGCCGACGTTCTTCAGAACGAAGCGCTCGCCTGTGGTTGACTCGACGTGATACACTTCTGGGACTGCGTCTGCTCTGATGCACTGGACGGAGACATCCCAAGCCTCCAAAGCCCGTTTAGCTTCTTTCATCTGGCTACCGATACGCAAGTGTTACAGCAGACGGATCCGACTTCATTTGTGAGTGCGGTCATGTGTACTCCTTATCAGGCATCAAAATAACTGAGTCGATCGCCTTCTGCTTCCCAGAGTTCTTCAAACATTTTTCGGATATCGGGTAAAGATACGACGGATGCAGTAAGTGGGTCCAATGCACAAGCATGGAATGCCGCTTCTTTATTTTTTTCCATTGCAGCTTTGACGGAGAGTTCTTGTACGGCGATGTTGGTCATGTTTAATGCGGCGCACTGAGGCGGGAGTTCACCAACGTAACAGGGATGAATGCCTTCTCTGTCGATCATGCAGGGTACTTCAACACAGCATTCGTCGGGAAGATTGGTGATAGATCCGTTGTTCATGACGTTGCCGTTGAAGACAAATGGGACACCTGTGATTTTTGCTTCTACGATTGAAGAAGCGTATTCGTGGGATGCTTGCAGTTTTGGGACTTCGGCTTCGGTATCGTCATCTGTGATGCCCGTGTCTTTCATCCAGGACCGTTTGCGGCCTTCGGGCAATTCCATATAGACGGGATCGCGTTCTGGCAGGTTGTAGATGTCCCGCAATTCCTGAGTGCGCTGGAAGTAGGGGAGGTATTCTGAATTGTGTCGGGTGCTTTCGGTGACAAAATAGCCAAATTGCTTCATCATCTCGACCCGCACCAGGTCGTCTTTGAAACTGGGATGGGTATCGACGGCTTTGAAGATGCGAGGATACAGGTCTTCGCCGTCTCTGTTGAATTTTAGAATCCAGGCCTGGTGGTTAATCCCCGCAACGAGGTAACTAACATCTTCGTAGGGAACGTCAATGCCATTTGCCAGTTTTTTTGTTGTGCCCTGTACGCTGTGGCAGAGGCCGACGTTTTGGATGGATGAACCGATAGAATGCATCCAGGTGAGCATGGCCATGGGGTTGGTATAATTTAACATGAGTGCATCGGGGCAGTGTTTTTCCATGCTTTTGCAAAATGATAGGTGCTCGTGTGCGGTGCGAAGATAACGGAACACTCCTCCTACACCTACTGTGTCGGCGACAGTTTGGTTAATGCCGTACTTTTTGGGGATGTTGATTTCAGATGCGTAAGGTTCGCCCCAGTAGGCTGCGCCTCCAATGGATACGGCAGTGACGACAAAATCTGCGCCGGGCAATAATTCTTCGCGATCCGTGCTGGCGATGCATTTGCCAGGGAGCCCATGGCCATCAATGGCGCGGTTCACGTAATCGTGCACCTGGGTCAATCGCTCTTCGTTGATATCACAGAGTGCGATTGTGGAATCGTTTAATAATTCACGAGATAAAATATCGAGGGACAGTCGGCTTCCGAATCCACTGCCAGCACCAATGATTACAATTTTTGCCATTAAAACCTCCAGTATGAAAAGGTAATGAACTCAGCGAGTGAGGAATCAGGAAAACACCGGCGCCTGGAACACATCCTCGAATTCACCGCGTTCCTTCGCCCGCTGATACTCCCACTCGTAGGGCGATTCCCTGAGCCTGCTGGGCCCGTTCCTCACATCGTGCCCGATGTCGCTTTGCCTGGGGTAATGACTGTAGATCATGAGCCTCCGCGGACGACCGGAAATATTCGGCCTGGAGTTGTGGACCAGCACCGAATGGAAGAGCATGATGGAGCCGGGCGGCGCCAACAGGTCGATGCCCCCATCGAAATCGATCAAATCCGGTAGCACTTCCCATCCCCTTTTGTTGGGTGGTCGGCGATGTTCCAGGTGCTGTTTGTGACTCCCCGGCCAGACGTGAAGCGGTCCGGACGATTCGTCGTACGGATCTATAGTCACGGCCGAAGAGATGATCTCTTGCGGGTAATCCTGCGCCAGATAATACGCCCAATCGTTGTGAACCGGAAACCGGTCTTCTCGATCGACCAATGGGATGCCCTCTATCGCTTCGGGCAGCGGCTCTTTGTAGTTCAGCTTCTCCTCCATGAGAATCGGCTCGTCACCCATGAGTTGACGCATGGGTCCGATGAGTCGTTCGTCGGCAGACACTCCGGCCAGGAACAGCGACAGGTCGTTAATGGGCTGGATCTTGCGCACCATCGGCCCGGTAGATGTCTGCAGAATGTCGAGTCGCCCGCTTTTTCGCCCGTTGGCCAGGGAAGAGTTGATGATGAGCTCGAGTATCCGATCTGCTTCATGTTGCATGCGGGCGACTTCATCGGCGTTGAATGCCTGTGGGAGCACCAGGTAACCGTTCTCGCGGAAGTGCTCCAGGTCTTCGTCTGTGAGTTCCGTTTTCACTGCCATTTCCTCCTCCTATTGAGGTGCTTGATGATGGCCATTTCAAGTTCCGGGGTGAATGATTTCTCAGGCTTCATTCTCGCTCTCTTTCCAAAGCATCTTCTATCTCTGCAAACATGACGGATCTACTTCTACAGAATTTGCTGTGTGTTTGTCCAGTTGATCAGACAATTGGTGGACAACATCTGCACATTCTGGATCTCGTGCTATATTTGTGAATTCTTCTGGATCAGCGTACACATCTGCGAGGAAAATGTCTTCATCTTCAGGTTTCGGTTTTTCGCCATTGAGCAACACATTTTTATCAAGGCGATACTGGCTCGTGCGTATGCAGCTTCGCCGTGGCCAACCGCGATTACCATACCAGTCGCCACGGCCACCGTTGGGTGCCATCTTGCTGAATGGCTGGCCATATCCGATTGTAGAGTAGATACAGTCGGGGGGTGGATCAGTGAAAAGATCGCGGCCTTTGAATTGCGAAGGTGTCTCGATGTTGGCAAAAGAAAAGAGTGTTCGTGCAATGTCCAGACTATCGCAGATGTCATCCCGCACTTGCTCTGCAGGTATGGTGTCTGACCAGGAGATTAGAAGTGGTACGCGATGCACTGTGGGCGTGTAAGTCAGTTTTTCGAAGGCGCCTGTCTCGCCAAGTGGATTGCCGTGGTCCGCACCAAATACGATGAGCGTTTGTTCCTGTCGTCCAGTTTCCTCAAGAAACTCTAAGACCCGTCCGACTTGAGTGTCAATCCAGGCGACCTGTGCGTAGTAGTGAAGGCGTCCTGCACGGAGTTTTTCGGGATCCATTCTGGCCACACCAAAAACTTCGGCAACGCGTTTTTCAAATGCAGAGAGGGTGTCAGGCAGCGGATCGGGCAGGCCGGGATCCCAATCGTCGAGAAGCTTTACGTATTGTGCTGGAGGTAATACCGGCGTGTGGGGCTGAAGAAGGGAAATGCGCACGAGATAAGGGGAGGTTGCCGTTTGGAGCCAGTGTAAAGCATTTTCAACGACTGAGTCGGGAGGATAGGGTTCACCGTCTGGGAAAATACCGCCGTTCATGCCGCCGTAGGGCGAGCGGATCATCTGCACAGCGTCTGCGCCAAGATGTTCCCAGATTTTCATTTCACCACCTGTTCCGTCGTGGTATTGGAAGATTTCATGCTCTGGATTGGCACCTGGACGTATTTCGGGGGCAACATGGATCTTTCCAAAATTGGCAGTTGAATAGCCGTTCTGTGAAAATACGTTAGGGAAAGTTTGCAGGATACGGGGCAACCGGAAATTTGGCCATGCACCTTCGTTGTTGTACACGCCTGTGTCTTCGGGATAGAGACCAGTTAGCGTGCAATATCTGGAGGCAACACAAACAGGCGCATTGCAAAAGTTATTTGTGAATCGCACACCGCTGCACGCCAAACGGTCGAGATTTGGCGTGCGCAACTGCAATCTGGGATGCCCATAACAGTCCAGCGCATCGGTGCGCAGTTCGTCACAGTAAATCCAGATAATATCAGGTTTTTCAGGCATAAAAAGTTCGGCCTTTGTTTTTTAGATGTCTTTTTTAGGGACAACTGCGCCGTGTAGCACGAGTAGATCGTGTAAATCAGAAAGCGGAACGTCGCGGGGTGTTGTTTCCAAACGCACAGATACTGCTGCTGCTGCACCCGCTGCCTGTCCCATAGCCATTGAGGATGCCTGTACTCGCAAAGCAGAATTTGCAAGTCGGTCACTGCTCACACTGCGTCCAGCGACAAGTAAATTATGACTGTTTTTAGGGATCAGTGCGCGTAGTGGAACTGTTGCAACTGTGCCTTCAGGCAGAGGTTGGGGCTTTACACCGTCTTTGTCATGGAGGTCAATCGGATAAAAAGAGTACGATACAGCGTCCTCAAAATGTCGCCCACTGGTATAATCATCGTGGGTTATCTGCACCTCTCCAACAATGCGATAGGTTTCGCGCACAGCGGTTTCTGCCTGCGCTTTTAAAACGCGGGCATTTTCGCATCCAGGCAGTGAACGTACAAACCGCAAAATCCGCAACAAAGATTGTCGCCCTGCAATGTTGGTTTTTGTATGCCTGTCAGAGGTCGATGCATCAGCGCCAAATACATGCTGGGCATTTTCTCCGCCTTTTCCAAGGTAGCCGATGAACCGTGCGCGCGGATTGCTTACATCGCCGTGTTGTAATCGGCCATCTTTCATGGCTGCGATAAACTGTCTCTGTATGACATCTTCGTCCAGCGTATCAACATCATAACCACCCAGTTTAAAAATCAATGTGCCCGGTTGTGTTTCTTCTTCGCGCAAACGAGGAAAACCGATCTGGCCCACAATATTTGCTCCGCCGGTGCAGTCAATTAACTGTTTGGTCAGGATGGTGCGCCGCAGGTTTTTTCCGACAGTC
Source organism: Gemmatimonadota bacterium (assembly GCA_009838845.1). NCBI lineage: Bacteria > Pseudomonadati > Gemmatimonadota > Gemmatimonadota bacterium. Next base: position 37,083 of record VXRD01000149.1, read on the forward strand.
TCGATTTTCCAACCTCTGTCTGTTTCTAAAATTTGCGTCGGTATTTCATAAAAGTGCAATTGCACACCTGCTTGAGTACAGGCTTCTTCTGCAAGTGCCGCATATACAGGGCCATTGATGCGTATTTGGTGCATCCAATGGCGCTCAGGAGAGAAGACGGAAAAATCCGGCAGTTGGCCACTGTCAAGTGCTACTGCTTTTATAACCAGTTCCCATCCAATGCCCGCGACAATCTGCTTTCCCCAGGCATGAAAAAGCCCGGGGAAGGAAACGCCGCCTGTTGTGGTGACACCGCCGAGTTGACTGCCAGATTCAACCAGAGCCGTGCGAAGTCCCGCGCGCCCCCCTTGTATGGCAGCAATCGTGCCCGCTGTGCCTCCGCCAACTACGAGCACATCTACATCGTCTTTCATATGCTCCATATTTTCTTACCCCAAACTATATATAGACTCACTCCTTGGAGTCACTTTTGTGGGCGGCCTCAAACAGGGCATTACACTCGAACTCGAGAATACCGCCGATTACTTTGGTTTGCCGAAATGGAGTACGGCGAGCCACCTCTTTGGCGCGGATATCGATTTGCCGCCAACCGAGGCTTTGCAGATAAGGGATCGAAGTCCCATAGTAAACAGTAGAAATTCCGGCCCACTCGATGGCACTTTGACACATGGGGCACGGCTCAGCTGTCGTGTACAAATCGAGTTCTGTCCAGTCGATCTGTGAATGGGCTGCCGCACAACGATTGATCGCGTCAATCTCGCCGTGGAGTGTCGGATCTTCCGAAGAACGGTTAACCCCTTTTGCGATGATCTCGCCTGTTGTCTGTCGAACGATCACCGCGCCGAACGGAGACCTGGGTGCCTTCTGCGCCATTGCAATGGCCTGTCGCATATAATCGTTGTGGCTCATGCCCTGTCGGATCCATTTTTGATGTGAGTTTGTATATAAAAAACCAACCTTTAGTTCGGAAAATATGTGGGATGCTTGATGGATTGGCAATCTCTTTATGTTATCGCCTATGCAATGTCTTCTGGGGCAATGAATACGCCTACGATGTGGCTTTTGTTGGGTTCGTCGCCATAATTGGTGTAATCGACCAGGATGATGCGGCCATCGGGTAAGGTGAGCCAGGATGAGTATCCGTGATCAGGGCGGGGTTCTTGATCAGGATGGTTGGCATGGATTTGAACGAAGCGGTCGCGCTGATATTGATCGGGGTATTCACCGGAGGAGGCAGACCAGTTCCACGACCAGTCATCGAAGGTTCGATTTTGCGATGAAAAGCTGACGGATGTCCAGGTGCTACTGCCTGTGTCACTCCATTGGCCAAACATGGTACGCATATCGGGGCGGGATGAGGTATGGTCTGAGATGTGTGTTTCTCCGCGGAAGACGTTTCGGTAAATCATATCTTCACCATCAACCTGTATGCGCAAGAGGCCGCCCTTGTGGCGATAAGCGACTTTTCGTGGTTGTGAGAAGTCGATTTTTTTATGCAAATCGGTGCGTTCGAGCCTACCGAGAGAAATGAAGTCAGAGCCGATGTAGAGGATATCGCCAATGCTGCCACAAGACATAAAGGCAATGGGTTCTCCCGGTGGGCCTTCGACTTGCACTTCAGCTTCGAAGTTGACGGTACTGAAGCGATCCTGTGGCGGGAGGAGGCTGTAACGGCATTCGTGCTCGGGTTTGTGATGAATGGTGAGACCATTTTCATTAAGTGTTGCACTGTATTTTCTGCGGGGACCACCGATGGCATATGTCCCCGCTTCTTTTTTGAGGTCGCCAATCCAGGCATAACAGCCAAGACCGCCGTTGACGTGGCGACCTGTGACCATGCAGCGGCCATCTTCGAGTTGTCTGACATACGGACGATGGAGGGCAAAAGGACACATCTGAGGGGCACTCCAGGTGCGTCCATTGTCCTGAGAGAAAGCTACAAAACTGGGCACACCTCCAGAGCGGTTTTCGCGCATGACACAGGCGATTTCTTTGCCGCCGTCGAGGATGACAATTGCGCCTTCGCAAAATCGGTTATAACCATCGTGGGCAACAGTGACCTCATTGCCCCAGGTTTTGCCACCGTCAGATGAAAAGGTTGCGATTTCAGCAAATTCTTGAGCTTCGCGAAACATGATATGGCTACCGACGGCAAGACGTCCGTCGGGCAGTTCCATGATGCGATCGGGTTCAAAGCCTCTGATGTTGGGTTTGTAAGGCCCGTCCCAGGATTTGCCCTCATCTGTGCTCCACCAGAGCCAGTTGCCGGAGGGCTGGTCTTCGTGAAAATGGCTGAAGTCGTCGTGGTCGCAGATGACAACAATGCGATCATCACTTAAGAGGCTTATGCGCGGTGTTACGAGACGCTCATCGCCTTTGCTGCGATCAGCAGTTGCGACTTCGCTCAGTTTGTCCCAGGTTTGACCATCGTTTTCGCTGTAGAGGATGGTGAGGATTTGGGTGGTTTCACCCCAGTGGGCTTCGGTATCGGAATAAACGAGCAGAAGGCGACCGGATTTGAGGCGAATGATGTCGGGATTTTTGGTAAAGCGGCCGGGACTGCGCCAGGCGTCAAAGACTTTGTCGTTGATAGAGCGTGGATGGATATACATCGAATTCCTTTCTAAAATCTGCCGATACGTGTTGATCCTGGATGGAAAACTCCAGGCCTCTATTGTTGTTGAAAATAGGAATCGTAAAGGATTTGGCAGGCTTCACCTCGGGTTAAATGTGCGAGTGTGTTGGTGTCGAGTTTTTCTCCACACAACTGGACAAAACCATCGATCCAACGATGCGCTGTGTGCTGGTCAAGTTTATCCTGCGGTCTGGCATCGTATGTATCGAAGAATCCCTTTGTACCTGCCCATTGTATAGCGGCGTTGTGTGCATAGTCGTCGTTAAGGTCAATATCATTGAGAAATGTGAGCATGGAATTTTGTTCGGCCAGGGTTTGTTGAAGCTGATCAATATCAATGTCGGCCGGTGTCTGTTTGTTTTTGATGGCCTGGACGGCCGCATAACCAGCAGACTCGGCAATTTGCATCCAGGTGGGCTCCAGACGAATCGCGCTTTGTCCGAGGTGGCTGGAAGAAAGGCAGACTGGGACGAGGAAATTGTCTAATTCATTGGTGAGCAGGCTTCGATAAGGGATCTGGCCAGGGACGGTTTGCTTGTGGAGCATGACTTTGCCTTCATCGCGACTGTCTTTGACGCGTTCGGGATGGCAGGCGTGAACGTCCGTGTACCATTCACAAATAGCAATAGTATCTGAGTGAATGGGCGCTCTGTCTATGCCTTCGGCCAGGCGAACATCGTGCTCGGTGAGCATATAACGCCCTTCGAGACGACGGGCTTCGCGCACATAGATCTCCCAGGGCATGTGATTGTTGTCGGGAAATTCGTCTTTGGCCAGCCCCCACTGAGCAAAGGCTTCGCGCATGTTTTCGGGCGCATCGGGATCGTTTTGAAAGAAATACAAAATGCCAATAACGATGTTCCAGAAGTCTTTCAAGATGCGCTGACGGGTTGGCCAGTCGCCGTGGACATAGTCGGTCGCACCTTCAATAAGTTGTGGTCGGTTCCAGTCGCTTTTGTTGTTGGGAAATTGTCCGCCATCTTGCCCGCGATCAGGTCTGTTGACTTCAAGGGATTGGAGTAAGGTTTTGATGCGTGCGGGATCGTAGTCTTCTGGTGGCTCTGGTTTGACCTGATTGTTGGGATCGCTGCTGAGGGCTGTGCGAAAGTTCATGGCTTGCACAACACCATCGCCTTCGCCCGTGCTATCGGGCATGATGGTTTCCATCGCACCACCAAATTGCCTCAGGTTTAGCGATGCAACAATGTCGGCCATGTGTTGTTCTGACTCGGGAAGCTCCTTTGCAAATCGCATAAAGATGCGACCAGCGTGAGGTTCGTTAAATTCGTCTTTGGATTCACGCCCGACTCTGAAAGCGACATTGGCTAAGGGTAGAAGATCGCCTTCGTAAGAAGTATCGACAAAGATATCTCCGGTAGCTCGGAAGCTTGCCTCGCGATTCATTTCTGTGAATGTGATGGCTGTAATTAAGCGGTCAGCTTGTTCGATATCGGTAGGGTAATGGCTTTTGATCAGGGTAATGTTTGATTCTGCCTGTATCATTTCTTCCGACAATTGTTCGAAGACACGCGCTTCGTATTTGCCATTAGAGTGGCCCGTTTCGCCGGGCAGGCAGGCTGCGTATTGCGGTGAATCTTTTCCATAGGTATTGCGGTAATGATCGAAGATCGCCTGACGCATCTCATTGTAGATGGGCGATCGCCAGCCTTCGTAAAGTGTATCCCAGAGTCCCATCCCATTGGCTGGCAGTCCACCGATGTGGGGTGTATGATTGACGATCAAGACGGTCAATCCTTCACGCGCAGCTCGAACTGCACAGGCAAGGCCTGCGGGATTGCCGCCGTAGATGACGAGGTTGTAGTGAGTACCTTCCATGTGTTGGTCGTCTCTATAGCAGTGATCTGATCTCATCCACCGCTAACGGTAGTCTCCGAATCTGCCCTTCGAAGTCAAAGCGTGAGAGCACGGCGTCTCTCACCGTTCCTGGTTTCTCAATATAGTGCGATAGCTGATCAGCATAGTAGGCCGCCCATACAACTCCAAATGTTTCCCGGTCTCCGACTGAGAGTGGTCGCTCAGAAAGATAGCCTCGTAGGAAATCCAGCATCTCTTTCTTCAATAGAGATCGTCCCCCAGTCAGATCATTCATTAGCCATCTGTGTTGGACCATTACAAGATCTACAGTAGCTGGCGCAAAAGAGTTGCAGAGATCGGTGAAACCGACTTTCTCGCCATCCGCGTGGACGTTGGGACCCCAGACATCCCCATGCGTTGTCATCCACCGTACGGATGTCCGTGTTAGGTGCTTGTAGGTGGTTTGCAACTCGGTCTGAAGGGTCTTGATGGCGCCGCAGAGATCGCCAGGAAGAGAACGGGAAAGCGCTCGCCGAAGTCTGACCTCCACAAAGCCAGTGAGATCTTTCTTCTGCATCCTGGATTTTTCGAACTTCTCCGATGCCAGATGAATCTTGGCAAGTCCACGTCCCACCGCACCCAATTGGTGGAGGTGACGAGAGTTGCAAGGTTCCCCACCGAGATCAGTTTCCACGGAGAGCACAACAGCATCTCCGATCATGATACACAAATCTCCGGAGAGAGTGGGGACAATCTGGGGGACAGGGGCATCATTTGTTGATAGATGGTTGAGGAACTCGACAACTTCCTCCGGACAGAACTGACCCCGTGCCCAGTTCAATCGTGCAAAGAATGTCGCCCCATTCTTTTTGAATGAGAAAAGGCGCCCCGTGCCTGGTACCGGTATGAGAGAACCATCGAACTGCCAGGCTGACCGAAAGGCCTCCTGAATTTTCTCCTTTGGTGGAATCTGATCCACTAACTGCTCCTCCGATAAAGAGTTCCATCACGGCTTCCAGGCGAATCGACCATATCGAGGCGTTTTTGGAGGCACGATCGGTAACTCCTTCCACCCGGACCTGGTTTCAACCATGATTTTCGGGCCGCCCTTTTTAGGATCTGGAAAAGCCCGAGTCACAAATCCATCGGGAGACCATGTGGGATCATCACCACGCCCTGCTTTTCGCTTATTATTTCCATCACTATCGACAACCCATACATTCCAGGTTTCACCGATCAGCTTGTCTCTTTCGCGATCTTGTCTCCCTGTGAATTTGCTCATATGGATCATCTCCACACCTTCCCAATGGGCGATCCACTTGCCATCCGGTGACCAGGCAGGGACTTTTTGTTCGATGGGAAGCTTGAGGGTCCCGTCATGTTCAGCAGACGTTGGTGAAATTGGTTTGGCATCACTGCCATCGAGATTGCTCAACCAAACCCTATAGTTGCCGCTTCGATTTGAAACAAAGGCCACCTTTGTTCCTTTCGGCGAGACAACGGCCATCGAATTGCTGAACTTAATTTGTTGAGGATCGCTGAACAATCGCCTTGATTCTCTGGTCTCAGTGTTCATGATGTGCAACTGGCTGTTTTCAGCGGGATCTTTTCCTGGTTTGAATATCATCCATACGATGTGTTTAGAATCAGGAAACCAGGAAGGTATCAAATTTCTCCCCGATTCTGTGAGTACTTTCTGGTTTCTGCCATCAAAGTTGGAGATCCAAAGAGCCATTCCTTTTTCGCTCTGTTGCACAAATACAATTTTACTGCCGTCAGGAGACACGGCAGGCATCATACATTCATGATTGGAATTTGTAATTTTGCGCCTGGATGAACCGTCCTCCTTGATGTGATAGAGTTGTAGTATGTTATTTTCATCAGGGCAACTGACAATAATCTCACGCATTTGAGACTCTCCAGCAAACAAGCCATCTGACACGCAAGCAATCGTAAAAATAGCCGGGATCAATATTAAGAATGATTTCATCATACGTGAAAGGATCGACCTACAGGTTGAAAATCAGAGATTTCTTCACATTCTAACCATGCGTCTGGCGAGTTCAGATCCGATGCCTTTCCCTTGCCATTCTGGCAGCACCTCGATGGGGCCAACTCGCCAACGCGATCGCACCATCACACCATCGTCTCCAAATACACCTTCAACGCTGTAGCCAGATCGCGTCCAAATGCACGCGCCAGTTCTGGACTCGTATCCAGATCGCCCACATTGGCATAGGGAAACTCAATTGCCGTTGCCAATTGAACACCCGGCAATTCACCCGCCCATCGACCAAAGCTCTTGCCAGCTGCATAATTCTCTGCCGTATTCCACTCCACGCCAAAGGGCAAATTATCCGCTGCACAAAAGGGCAAGCCTCCTGTTCGTTCCGCTTCCAAAATATGCGAAAACCGTATCTGTTCCTGCCAGGGGGCTTCTGACTCAGATCCCACCAGATAAATCGTCTCATTGCGATTACTACGAATCCACGGACAGTGCAGATCAATCGCTACCTTCAGTTTGCCCGCGCTCCAATCCGGCACCCTTTCTCGCATCACAGCCGTTTCAATATGCACACTCTCCCCGACATAATCCCGGTTGTGATCCCTCGGCTTCCGATTCTTCCCCTGATCGCCATCCTCCACACCGTCTTTATCCACAAACGGAATCACCAGGCATTCAACTCGTCCCTGAAACCAACGCCCTAAATCATCCTCACCAAGTATCGCCGCCATTATGCCTTCCAGCACGTAAGACTGCATCATCTCACAGCAGTGGTGTCGCGCCGCAATCAACACGCGCAGATCCGCCCCACCGTCCAGCCGTCCCACATACAACATCTCAACATCACGTCCTTTGTGCGTCTCGCACAACGTCTCCGCCACCAGATAATCCGAATCCACATACGACGCCAAAAACCGGTCCAGATCGGCCTGCACATACGGCATCCCAAAACTGAACCGCACATCATCCGCGTCATTCGCAAACGCATACACAAACGACTGCCCATCCACCGCATCATTACCCAACCAGCGCCACGTCACCCCACCGTCTTCACTCATCCCAGGACCACGCGTACCAATCACATTGCTACCGGTAAAGTGAAACCGCACGGTTCGGCCTGCTGCGCCACGCACCCGAAAATACCAGTAGAACCAGTCGCGATCCGTATCGCGCAGATCCTGTCGAACAAACACATCATCACCGTCAATTCGCTCGGTGATGATATTCCCACCCGGAAAATCACAATCTATCATAATCATTGAACACGCTTCTTTATGATGTCGATTTGCATTTACTCCTCCACTATCCATTGGAGCGGTAATCTAGATAGACAATGGGCGACGGAGCCGGATTTGGCGTCCGTTGTCTCGAACACCGCCATCACGTTTCCACCCCATCGCCTCGTAGAAGGCGATCCCGCGTTCATAACCCTTAATAGTCCAAACTATCGCTTCATTATAACCGTCGGCAACGAGATGACGAAACGCGAGCGAGGCCAACGCCTTGCCGATGCCGATGCGCCAATACGAGGGGTCAATGGCGATGGTATCGAGTTCCCCTAATGTGGCGTCAACGGGATCGCGGCTGGGACCGATGCCGACAAAACCGACAACCTTACCCGTATGCTCTGCGACCCACCACCGGTGCGGGGCAGACTTCGCAAGATCGCCGCGCCAACGCTCAACAAGTTCTGATGTGACGATGCGATTGGACTGCTCGATGAGTTCGCCGAATCCTGCATTCCACGAATCGATATATATACGTGTGACGACTTCGGCGTCCACCGCAGTGGCTGATCGGATCGTTGGCCAAGGTTTTCGTGGATGTGCGTATTCCAACTCGCCTATTCCTATACGGACTTGTAGAGGCTACCATCCGTGGTTGGACGGATGTCAGGACACGGCGCGCCGCGATCGGCAAGGTGTCGAACAAACTCCACAATGGTTTTGGGATGGGTCGAGCCGTCCCATCCCGGATTCACGCGGAACACAACGCGTCCGTCCCGCATACTATCACAAAAGAAGACGCACCGCGAATTCGCCCTGCGGACGCTGGTTACTTCCAGATCCCAGAATCGCTTGCAGAGATCCATAATTTCTGGCTGATCAGGCAGTGGGCCCGTTTCGTCTCTATATCTGGGATAGCGTGGTTCCATTGGTTTTCTCGGCCCAGGACTGGCCGTAGCGGCGCGAAGATTATAGGTGGTACATGAGTTCCCAGTTGCACGATTCGCATCTCAGAATCGTATCCTTCATACCGTCGTGGTCTATCTGGCGATCACATAATGGACATCTTGCTCGTCCAGCACTGGCTTCTCGTGCTTTGAAAATGCTTTCGATACGAGCGAAGAGTCCAATCCCCACGTCTTCAATAAGCTCTTCGTCTACTATGCCCTGTGCATCAGTTGCATAAAGGCGGGCTATTTTTTCTCTTGGAACTCGACTTGCCCAAGTTGGCCTGTCGTGTCTTGGTTTCGGGTTGCTCATGTATTCCTTAGAGATTTTTCAGGAGCATGTTTTTTTTATTCATTCCGCAAGGCATCTACAGGATTTGATCGAGCTGCCTTCATTGTCTGGAAACTCACTGTGATCATGGCAATAAGGAAAGCCAAGATACCACTTAACATAAAGAACTCAAATCCAAGATCTACCCGATACGCATAATTCTGAAGCCACTGCCACAGGGCATAGTAGCCAATCGGCCAAGCCAAGAGATTTGCAAGTGCGACCAACTTTGCAAAATCACTGGATAGCAACATAACAATATTGGATACAGACGCTCCCAATACCTTGCGAATGCCGATTTCTTTTGTACGGTATTGCGCACTCAATGTGGCCAACCCAAGTAACCCCAAGCAGGCAATCAAAATACCAAGGGTTGAAAAGAAACCAAAAATATAGCTCAGTTTTCTTTCATTTTTATAGATTCGATCCAAATTCTCATCAAGAAAAGAAAATGTGAATGGACGATTGGGTATATACCTTTCCCAGACTTTTTGTACAAATGCCAGTGTTTGAGATAAATCTTCAGATTTGACCTCTAGGTATAGTAGCCTTGCCTCATGAAATTCTGCAACCAATACGAGTCGTCCGATTTTTTCGTCAAGAGGTTTGTAATGAAAATCTTTGACAACACCGACGACTGTGCCGGAGCGTAGTCCATCTGGGTAGAACGTGCCTCCAACCTTCCAAGCAAATCGTTTCCCTATTGGATTTGTCCAACCCAATTGCTCGACCGCTGTTTCATTCAAGATAAACTGCTCGTCTAATTTTTCCCTCAGTCTTTGCGGGTTTGTTGTTTCGGCATATGATCGCGTGAAATTCCGGCCTGATACGCATTTAATGCCATAGAAATCTAGAAAATCCTCATCCACGATTATCACATCCATACTGTACGTGGATTTTCCTTCGGGATGGAATGTCTCTACTGTTGCTCCTTCTCCAACAAGGCCACGGGTGGTTGTTGCTCTGAGAATATTGGGATGCGTCGTGAATGCCTGCTTGATGGCGTTGTATTGGCTCTTGAAAAGCGTGGGATTGATCATTTGGTTGCTATTCGCTGCCTCAAAAATTGGAACTTCAATAATCTGCTCGCGGTCGAATCCCAGATTCTTATTTCGAAGAAATTTCTGTTGACTGTAAACACCCGAAGTGACAACCATCAATAAAATGGCAAGAGCAAATTGTCCTACAACCAAACTCTTGCGAAGCCGAGTAGAGACGTTTGTAGCGGATTTACCTCTCAACATTGAAACAGGGCGAAATGTCGATAAGACAAATGCCGGATAACTCCCTGCCAGAATACCGACGATGAATATAAGACCGAAAAGGCTGAGCAATAACTGGGTTGTGTTGACATTGAGTGTAATAGCGCAATCAAAAAACGAATTGAAAGTTGGCAATGCCAATTCTACCAACACCAAAGCCAAGATAAGCGCCATACAAGCAAAAAATATAGATTCGCCCAAAAATTGTGTGATGAGCTGCAATCGGTTTGCACCGACAACCTTACGAAGCCCGACCTCTCGCCTCCGCCCAATTGCACGAGCAGTTGTTAGGTTTATAAAATTCACACAGGCAATTACTAAAATAAAAATAGCAAGCAAAGAAAACAAATACACATTTTGAATGTCACCATGAGGTTTACTGGTCTCTGGAGTACCACGATTCTCAATTTTGATGCCATAATCATGATTGGAGTATAGATGGATGCGGTTTAGGGGCTGCAAATGATATTGAATGTTATTTGCAGCTGCTTCGCCCAGGTATTTCGGAATCAGATCTGAAAGTTTGCCTTCAAGTTGATTCGCATCATAACCTTCTTTAAGCAAAATATAGCTTTCTACAGGACGCCCCCCTCTCGGTTTCCAAGCCATCCATTTTTCTTGCCATCGCCCATTTTTAGTCGCCGATAAAATATCGAACCGAATGGCCGTCTGCGCAGGCATATTTTTTAAGACGCCTGTAACGTGATGCGCATAATCTTTGTCGTCTTCCTCGATCAGAATGGTTTTGCCAATCGGATTTTCAGTGCCAAACAGTTTGTGTGCAAGTCTGTGAGTGATTAAAACGGAACCTGGTTCTGAGAGAACCGTTTCGGGATCGCCTTGAATCAGTGGAAAGTCAAAAACCTGTAGAACATTCTCGTCTGTAAGGCAAAAGGCTTGTTTGTATATTCTCTTATTGTCAGCAATTATTGTTCTTTGCCAGCGATGGATACGCAAAGCCTCAGAAATTTCAGGATATACATCCTGATTCAAGACTTCTACGAGACCTCCTAATGTGCGCTCACTAAAAGCTGCTTGGTCAACTGTTTTAGTCTCTCGAATCACCCTGTAAATTTGATCTCGATTCCTTTGGTTCTGATCAAAACCTAATTCATAGTCGATATAGAGGCCTATCAGGATACAACAAGCCAAACCAATGGCTAATCCGATAATGTTCAGAGCTGAGTAGAAACGATGGTTTATCAGGTTTCTCAGCATTATTTTGAGATAATTTTTCAGCATGTGTCTGCCCCAAAGAAGTGATTTCGGTTATTGGCAATTTCAGTTCTCATGAAATCAACATAATGGATGCACTCTGGGGATTATTAACGAACTGTTACGGTAATTCATACCAAATCTATGTATCTCCGACCTTGCGGGAACTCTTCTCTTCAGAGGTTGTATCCCGAACATGTTCGCAGATGCTTCCTCTGGAGGCATCATTTCTATTCAGAACCCGCCTCCTTTCCCTCCATCAACGCACCTGCCCCATAGGCCATTCCGAGGTCGGCCTACCTTGCCACGTTGATCGCCTGAAGAATCGTCCGCCTGGGGGGTGGCTAAACCAGCTACTAATTGCGATTCCCCAAAAGTGCTCAAAGGATCTGTCTTTTAGATTTGCGTCACAGTATGCGTAGTGCGACAAGACCTCGTCGAGGAATGACTCTCCGTATATCCAGAACCCATAGAAATCCTTAGCGGGATCCGTGATTTCGATGTCCCCCCAGTCTATGATCCCAGTAAGTCTTCCGGTCGAGGGATCATGATAGATGTGTTTGTACCAGAGGTCGTTGTGAGCCAGCACAGGCTCGTATGAATGATTGATGCTTTCACTTCTTTCGATCCATGCTTCGAAAACATTGCGGACCTCACATTGAAGCTCGTCTGCCCGTTCAGCGAATAACTCCTTCCACATCCTGCGACGCCTAACCGATGCGTTACCCTCTTCTACGCCGAGGCTCCGTGCCTTCGTGATCGGGTAGCTGTGGAGTTCGCTGATGAAAACACCCAGCCTCTGAGCGGCCTCGCTGCGGTTCGCCTTGGAAAGTCTCCAAAACCGCCACGGCGAAAGTCGAGTCCCCGGAATTGTGTGGTATCCCGCAAAATCTGACGCCTTCGGCACGAATGCATAGTCGGGAACGGGTATTGCCTTCAGGTTGCTTCTAAGGGCATCCAGGACGGTCCGCTCCCTCGTCAGATTTGTTTCCTCATCGTTCTCGAACCGGAAAGCGATGCCATTGTCCAACAGAATCATTACATGATCGGGATCGGCAATGGTCTGAACTCTTCGGTAATTTGCCCACATGAGATCTGGAAAGGCGTCTCTGATTCTCTCCAGGTAGTAGCTGGAAGCCAATGGGGGCATGGGGACCTGCCAAAGAGGATTAATTGTCGCGATTTCCGCTAACTGTTGGGTGAAGCCCGAATGGCCGAAGCCGTGTACAGTCGTGTTATGCGGTGTGCTCACTTCATTACGGCGGGAGAAGCTCTGTGGAAAGGTTCCGCAAGCCTGGAGTTAGTGACCGTGCTCCCTCCCTACTCACGCTCCACGAAATACTTCTTAAATCCACGACTCGTCCCATCTTGCATTCCAAGGCTTCTATAGAATTCCACCTGATCTTTGTTGGGACCGCTGAGTAACTGTAGCTTGTAGCAGCCCTTCTCTTGGGCAAGGTTAATCGCAAATGTCATCAGTTTTTTCCCAAATCCTTTGCCTCTTTGTTCGCGTGCAACAACGACATTCTCGATGATAGCCCAAGGGCGCCCTTCGTAAGTAAAATTTGGAACGATAGCCATTATGAGGCTGGCGACTATGCCCTTGTCCGATTCGCCCACAACGATGAATATATTGCCGTAGTCAGACATCTCATCGAAGATCCGGATTGACTCTTCGAGTCCGAGAGTCTTAGCCGAAAGACTATGGGGACGGCTCGTGATCTGAGGAAAGAGATTTAGCAGAGATTCGACGTCTAATCTGGTCGCAACTCGGCAAGAAATGTCTGAATGATTCATCCGGTGACCTTTCTCGACTACGGACGTGTTAGCAGAAGTCAAGCCGCTCAGGCCGCAGTCAGCAAAATAGGCTGGCCATCGGTAATAACGACGGTATGCTCAAAATGAGCCGAAAGAGATCCGTTTGAGGTTTTCACTGTCCAGCCGTCGCAATCTTCAACGGCTTGGGTTGGATGCTCGGCAATCATAGGCTCAATGGTGATCACAAGACCATTCGTAAGCGGCTTAGAATCGAACGGATTGTAGGTGTTTGCAACGATGGGATCCTCATGGATAACTCGACCTACCCCGTGCCCCGCAAGCTCATTGACAACCCAGAATCCTTGTCTCTTTACCTCGTGCTCTACGGCATGACCGATGCAATTGATCGGTTTGTTTGCACGAGCTACGGCCACCGCCTTTTCAAATGCCGTACGGACACATCGACACAATCTAGCGGCTTTCGCGGAATATGGAGGAATCGGGATGGTGATTGCTGCATCTGCAATGTAGCCGTTCAGTTCAGCGGTGACATCCAGGCTTACAATGTCACCCTGTTCCAGCACTCGGTCACTCGGAATACCGTGAATGATCTCATCATTGACACTGATAAGATTGACGCCGGGAAAACCGTAAAACAGCCGAGGTGCGGAGGTTGCCCCGTATCGATTGAGCACCGACTCGCCAACGCGATCGACTTCCGCTGTGGTTACTCCCGCGCGAACAGCACCCGCCATTGCCTTTAATGTGGCGGCGACCACTTGCCCTGCCTGTGCAAGGCCTTCGAAATCCTCAGGACATTCTATCGACAATGAACAACTCCTTTTTGAAGGTGATAACTCTCAATCTTGATTTCTGCTAACTACGGGATTAACGAACAGTTTCGGTAATACATACCAATTTATGTTCCATGTGAATCTTGTAGTCAGCAGCAGGAACTGTCAGCCATGGATTGATCATAGTTAGGTTCAAATTTGTTACTGCCGAAGATGTGAGCCCACTCACTAAGAAACATAAGCGACCTTCGGGCTCTTCCCTCTACCGGGTGTCGGGCAACTCGAGGATCTGCGCTGCCTTCAACAACTCGGGGCGTAACTCATCGTACGGCAGATCCTGCGTGTCGCAATCGGCATCCAGACACAGCTTTGCTGCCAGCCCAGCAGACTCTCCCAGGACCATGAATACCGGCTCCATGCGCGCGCTACCGTAGGATATGTGAGAGGCCGAGAAACATACGGGGATGAACAGATTTGCTGTCTCCCCCCTCTTTGGCACGATACTCCGGTAGCTTAAAGGATAAGGGTCGGTCGGGGGGATCTGCACATCCCCTTCGTTGAGGACACGTGCCACGCCTCCTTCGACATGTACGAATCGGGAGCAATTATGCGAGTCCATGGTGTAGCTACCCATCCCGATCGAGTCCTCTGCGACTGACTTCTGGTAGCAGTCGTGCTCAGTGATGACGTAGTCGCCGATCATCCGGCGACATTCGCGGATATACAATTGATGCGGCCAGTGCTCGGTATCGGTGAACTCGTCACTGGATAGACCCCAGCGGCTGTAGGCGTCACGCACGCGCCGGGGAATCGCCGGTTCGTTGGCCAGATGCCAGTAGAGACCGCGCTGGTAATTGACGTGCGCCTGGAATATGGCCTCCCGCTCCTCATAGCCAGCGGCGGGCCATCCCCACGATCTCCCGATGAAGTCACTGCTGATGGGGCCGTTGTTGTTGGTATCGGTTTTACAGTAGCCGCCGGGTGTTCTGTTCGGGAAGATGTCGAACTTCCCGGGTACTCCGCTGTCGCGTATGTGGGCAACCGGGTCGGCGCTGTGATTCGGATTCTGGCTGTCTCCGCCCACAGTGTTGAACCAGCGCGTCGCAAGGACATACTGGGCAGGATCGAACGCGTCCGGCTTAGTCCAGTCGATCTTGAGCGCAGGATCATCGGTCATGCATACGCGGAAGCAATAGGCTTGCACACGGTGATCGCCCTCGCCCTGTCGTGCCGCCAGATCGGTCTCCTCGATCTGAGGCAGCAGCCCGCTGTCCGGGTCACCCGGTTCCACGTAGGGATCTACGGTAAGACCGAACTGATGTTTTTCTCGCACCTGGATGCCGTTGAGCGTCTCACCGTAGATCTCATTCGCCTCACGCCCCACGTGGAAGGAGACACCGGCCTTCGCCATCAGGTCCCCTTCGTAGGAGCAGTCCATAAAGATCTTGGCGCGGACCCGGAGCCCGCCAAGGAGCGTGATGGAAACGATACGTTGATCAATAGATTCGACGGCGTCCAGATACTGACCGTACCGGACATCGATACCGTTTTCCGAAATCCACGCATCGAAAACAGCGTCGGCGACGTGGGGCTCGAATTGCCACTCTTCATTCTGTCCGTAGTGCCGTCCAACCTGGTTGTAGAAGGATCGGCTCAGTCCACCGATAACGTACTTACGGCCGAAGTCCGTCCACCCGAGTCCGCCGGTTGTCATGCCACCGATGTGTTGGCCCGGCTGGAGGATGACGACACGTAAACCGGCCCGTGCGACTGTGACGGCTGCAGCGACACCCCCTGACGAGCCGCCGTAGATGCAGACATCCGTTTCGATGATCTCAGTTGTAGGTTCAATCCAGTCGCGATGGAAGTATTTGAGATTCGACATCGGCTGTGATCTCCGTGCGTTCGTCCGCGGTGAAGGATGTGTGACATGACGAAGCGACCAGCCTCACCTTTACACACGAAGGCAATGGTGAAGTTGGCGATTCTCTCTTCGGGAGATTCCTGCAGATTCTGTAGCTATTATACGGCGTGTTGGTCGTCTCTATAGAAGTGATCTGATCTCATCCACCGATAGCGGTAGTCTCCGAATCTGCCCTTCAAAGTCAAAGCGTGAGAGCACGGAGTCTTTCACCGTTCCTGGTTTCTCAATATAGTGCGACAACTGATCAGCATAGTAGGCCCCCCAGACGACTCCAAATGTTTCCCGGTCTCCGACTGAGAGTGGTCGCTCAGAAAGATAGCCTCGTAGGAAATCCAGCATCTCTTTCTTCAATAGAGATCGTCCCCCAGTCAGATCATTCATTAGCCATCTGTGTTGGACCATTACAAGATCTACAGTAGCTGGAGCAAAAGAGCTGCAGAGGTCGGTGAAACCGACTTTCTCTCCATCCGTGTGGACGTTGGGACCCCAGACATCTCCATGCGTTGTCATCCACCGTACGGATGTTCGTGTTAGGTGCTCGTAGGTGGTTTGCAACTCGGTCTGAAGGGTCTTGATGGCGTCGCGGAGATCGCCAGGAAGAGAACGGGAAAGTGCTCGCCGAAGTCTGACCTCCACAAAGCCAGTGAGATCTTTCTTCCGCATCCTGGATTTTTCGAACTTTTCCGATGCCAGATGAATCTTGGCAAGTCCACGTCCCACCGCACCCAATCGGTGGAGGTGACGAGAGCTGCAAGGTTCCCCACCGAGATCAGTTTCCACGGAGAGCACAACAGCATCTCCGATCGTGATACACAAATCTCCGAAGAGGGTGGGGACAATCTGGGGGACAGGGGCATCATTTGTTGATAGATGATTGAGGAACTCGACAACTTCCTCGGGACAGAACTGACCCCGTGCCCAGTTCAATCGTGCGAAGAACGTCGCCCCATTCTTCTTGAATGAGAAAAGGCGTCCCGTGCCTGGTACCGGTATGAGAGAACCATCGAACTGCCAAGCTGACCTAAGGGCCTCCTGAATTTTCTTCTTTGGCGGAATCTGATCCACTAACTGCTCCTTCGGTACATGGTTCTCATTTGTCTTGGTCCCGGAAAGTAATAGGGAAAAACACCTATCGCATTACTTGAAAGGATCGACCTACAAGACTTTTTCAACCTGCATTGAGTTACCGTCAATGTAGTGGCCGCAGTTTGTTGTGTTATCGACCATCACTGGTGCGAGGAGCCGACAGACCCTTCGAAAACTCAGACAACGTCTCTACCATTGAGAACCCGTAGTTTGCATAGAAAGCCTGGGCTCTGTGATTTTTCTCGTTTGTGCTGATAAGCACGGTAGTAAAACCCCGCTGCTTGATCTCGTTGAGTGTAGTTAGGAATATGAACCGTCCCCACCCCAACCCTCTCAGAGCGTCCCTCACGTTCAGCCAAGCGACAAAACACACGCGCTCAGCAGCTTTATTGAGCTGAAAGTGACTGCCCGCACGAGTGTAGCACACGCCGATCACCTCGTCGGCGTGGTCATAGACCCTGAGGTTCAGCCCTGAGGTTCGTCCCCGGCTCTCAGTTGTCTCCCATTCGATTCTTCCTACCTTCTCGGGCGGATCCAGCTGGCTGGGTGCAATCCCACCCTCCTGAACCAGTAGTATCTCACGTCGCGAAACACTGTAGCCGTTCAGACCCAGAATCGAAGTAACGTGTAGCCACTTGTCGGGTAAGCCGTAGCAATTGAAGAAGAATCTGTACAGATAATCTGGGCAGAACGCCCTGATGGTCTCCACATCCGTCAGCCGAGCTTCGGCAGAGACAAGAAGCTCCTGCCCGATCCGACGGTGACCTGGAACGAAGTCCAAATAACGAATTTGTCCGATCCTCCCGGCTTCCTCCTCGGCAACCGAGACATGCGCGATACCCAGGATTTCCTCACCCTCAACTGCGCAGAGAAATTGCTCCGTTCCGAGGTTTGTATATGGCTGTTCATCAAACGGCTTGTGAATACAGCCCCATTCGAACTCGTGTCGTGAAACAGGGTAGCGGTGGGGCAGAGTTCCTATGCGTGAGTTGTAAAATGCACGGAAGTCGTCTGCTCCTAACATGTCACTTTCGACGATCTTCAATCAGTATCTCTTGTGGTTGCTGGTGTTGAGATTTTTGGTTTTGCCCGCCATAAACAGGGCAGTCGGATTCATTTTATTCGCTTGAGTCGCGCCTCCTGGCGAGCATTTCTTTTCGCACCTTCCACTTCAAGCGCTCCCGTTCTGTCTTTTCTACTTTCTTCCGATTGCGTTCCGTGGCCGCTGAAGCATATTGCTCTCTACTTGTCCTCACCTTATCCAGCCATTCTTGTCGTGTGGACAGGATCTCTGGACTACTCTTGGCACCATAGCTGAGATTGTTCAGGAAGTCGATTATCTCGTTAGGCTTCCCGCCGATGAGATCGCGTGCTCCCGGTCCCGACAGTCCGCCTTCGAGTTCCCAGTGATACCTGTGAATCAGAGTATCAATCAGGATCATTTTTTCTTGAACTGATCGCGCGACCCTATACTTTTGCACGTATTCTTTAAGGAACGCTGTCATGCCGGATGCAATAAGGTGTTTGCCTCGAAACGACTTCTGGTATTCGGCCCACGTCAATTCCCAGTTACACGATTCACAGCGAAGTAAGAACTTCTTATCGAAGTTGTGCTCAAGCCCGCGTTGGCAGTGGGGACATCTCGCGAGCCCGTTGTTCGCATCCCTTGCCTGGAAAATACTCTCGATTCTCACAAGCAGGCTAATCCCCACTTCGTTGATTAGCTCTTCATCCCGGATTCCTTGAGCGTCCTTAGCATAGAGCTCCGCGATTTTCTGTCGAGGGATTCTACCTGCCCAAATTGGCCTGTCGTATCTGACTTCAGTCACTAGCTTTTTCTCCAGATTGCCCAACAGGTGCCCTACGCGAATCCAACATAATCATAGAACACGCTTCTTTATGATGTCGATTTGCATTTACTCCTCCACTATCCATTGGATCCGTCAGGGCTTCGTAATCTGAAGATGCTGATAGGGGTTGGTTTTTGTCTTGTTTTAGGCACTCTATTTAAGTGCAAATTCTAATAAGGGAATAGTGCGCTCCGGAATGGCCCCGGAAGGTGCTTCTCCAATTCGAACGGACCCTCTTGATAAATAAAATGATTCCGCATATGGGTCTGAGGGGATAGACACTTTGTGAAAACCTAACTGCCTCGCTTGATCAATCGCATGATCCCAAAGTCTCTTTCCATATCCCTGGCCTATTTTGCTTGGCTCAATAAATAAATCAGACAGTTCGAGTCCATTCTCCCTGATTTCTAACCTATAAAAGCCGACGACCTGTCCCATTTCTTCTACCACATAGACGGTGTGATGGCTAATATCTTGTTGGGTATAAGTTAGATCCTGGCGGCATGCTTCAAGAAAATCTATATCGTAGTTCCAATGTGCTTTTGAGCGCATTGCAAGGCTACTCAACGCTTCATTTTCGTCAGCTTTTGCAGTTCTGATCATTGGAGTGATCTCGATAATATGTATTTCTCATTACATTTAATGTTTTATGGCTTGCGAACCGCGCAGGGGTTGGGCGAAGGCTAAATGACTGGAGCCGGGCACGGTCGTGTTAGCCGAAGCTGCCAGTCTCTGCAACAAACCGGTTTCTGTTGGTCTCGAGATTGTAATCAGAGAATCGCATTCCAGCCTTCTCAAGAACTCGGTTGGATGCTTTGTTTTCTGGCATGGCCGTGGCGACGACGCGTTTGATGGGTGTTTCGTCAAGTATGTACTCAATAGCAACTCGGGCAAATTCAGTCGCAAAGCCCTTTCCCCAGAACGGCTTCCTTATCATATAGATAAGGTCACCCTCTTCGGAATCCGGATCGTGAAGCATGTACGTAAGGACGCCCAACCCCACGATTTCTCCATCCGATTTCCGAACCAGCAGTCCGGGCCCCCATTCGTGCAGGTCGCAGTGCCGAATGCAGGAATCAAGCCACGCTCGCGCTTCGGCTGCCGACAGCGGCTTGCATTCGCCGAAATGCCTCATCATCTCTTCATCTCCGAAGATTTCCTCGAAGATCGCAAGATCGTCAGGAGTACATTGCCGGAGAATAAGCCTATTTGTCTCAAGTAGGCACTTGTATCCCACAAGTTCATTCCTTCAAGTTTGAAGACCAGACGGGCAGTTTCGGCTAACGGTGGGTGTGCCCGACGCGTGCCCAAGGCACGTGTGGGCTGGGTGGTGTGGTGTAGGGTTTGGCCACTGCGAATTAGCGGAAGCGGCACTATCGGCATTGAGACAAAGGCCAATCGGAAAGTGGCCTTTTCGTCCATGTCGATGGATGGAAAAAGTGACCCGCAACGCCTGATATGCCATCCAGTGAATCGAGCCAGATCTGAATGGCGATTCCCCAGAAATGCTCGAAGGAGCGATCCCTAAGACCTTGCGTAGCCAGATCATAGTGGGAAAGCACATCGTCCAGAAAGGTCTCACCGTACACCCAGAACCCATAGAAGTCCTTTGCTGGATCTGATATCCTGATGTCTCCCCAGTCAATGATGCCCGTCAGCTTCCCGGTTCGGGGATCGTAGTAGATATGTTTGGACCAGAGGTCGAAGTGGGTGAGGACAGGTGAGAAATCGTGGTTGATCTCTCCACTTCTTTGAATCCAACCTTGGAATACGTCTCGCGTTCGGCGATCCAAATCCTTCCAACGCTCCCTCATGAGCCTCCTCGCCATCGAGCGATTGCCAAGCGATTTATCCCTTGCCTCTACGCCCAGCTTTCGCACCGGTTCAAGCGGAGTCTTGTGCAAAGCGCTGAGAAAGCGGCCCAGTCTCCTTGCTTCTGAATGCCGTCTTGCTTTCGACAGCCTCTGGAAGCGCCAGGGAGAAAGACGTGTTCCGGGAATAGTCCTGTAGCCAGCGAAATCGTTCGACGACTTTGGCACGTATGCGTAGTCGGGTATCGGAATATCACTCAACCGAGGCCGGATGAGATCGAGGACCGCCCGCTCTCGCGCAAGATCCGTATCCTCATCTTCCACGTCGTTCTCAAACCGAAACGCGATGCCGTTGTCCAGCAGAAACATCACGTGATCGGGTCGGCTGTGTGTCTGAACTCTTCTGTAATTCGTCCACTTGAGGCGCGGGAATTCCTCCCTGATTCTCTGCAAGTACCACTGCGTCTTATGTGGTTTCATCTGGTCTGCTCCAAGTGAGTGCCCGATCCAAGATGCTTTTCAGTTTCCGCTAACTACGAGATTATAGATATACGCTCCGTAAGTGCAGGTTTTCAGTTGATATATGCCATTGTTTTACAGTGATATAGAAACTAAAAGCCCACGTAATTTGACTGTGGGCTTTTAGTGTGATTCCTACCTTTCGCAACTGATTTACAGATCAAATTTCAGTCTTTTCCTTCAGAGAGAGAAGTTGATCGCGCAGTTCTGCGGCGCGTTCGAAGTCTTCGAGGCCCACGGCTTCGCGGATCTGGTCGCGCAGGTCCTGGGATAGGGATTTGGGACGGTCGCGGCGAATCTCGTCTGCCCATTCCTGGAGGAAGGCGATTTCTTCGTTTTCGTCAATGAGGTCGTGACGGTCAAATTCTCTGAAGAAGGATCGAAGTTCGTCAATGCCGTCGTCAATTTTGGACAGTGCCATATCGTAGGCTTCGCGTTCGAGATACATCAGGACTTCAGCCCTTACGCGGTGGCCAATGACAAAGGGGCGATAGTGCTCAAACGCCATACGATCTTCCTCATCTTCTGCGTATTCTTTGACAAAGTCGAAAAGTTCGAGGTTGCGTTCGGCGTCTTTTTTGGCGTTGAGATATTCGCCTATTTCGAGAAAGCTAATGCGGCGATGATAATATTGGAGGGCTTCCATCTGGAGTTCCATACAGTTTTCAGAATTGAGCGCAAAGTTTTCTGGGCCGCGTTTTTGCGCCAGCGCTTTGTAATAGTGCAAGAGCGATTCATACCCTTCGGGCTGTTGACCGTCGGGGCGGCCGGTGACATCCATTTGCAAGATGCCCATTTCGATGCGGAGTTGAACTTTGGCACGACCATCATTCCCTCTGATTTTGCGAACACACAATTGCCCGGGTTCACAGGGCCAGTCATCCAGAAGAGGCTGAATATCTTTACTCATCGGTGCGTATCCTCCATTGATAAATTGTATGAGGAAAATAAGCTCGAATGCAGTTTACGATAATCACTATATGTTGTCAAGAAATTAGCGGGAAGAGAGGGTGCTCTTCACGACTCATCGCACTTCAGGTATTGACACACTCAGTGCATTTGCTGTTTCTACTGTGTTGTCCCAGGTTTCGTCTTCGATAAAGACACCTTCTGCTTCGCGTTTGGCGCGTGTGTCGTGTTCGATTTCTCCCGGGAGATAAATTTTATCGACACCGGGCTGGGTGCGGGAGGACTTGATCCAGTCGCAGAGACGGCCAATTTCGTTGAGATAGTCAGAGAGGTCGATAAAGCTGTCGATTTTGATGGCGATGGCGATATAGCCACTGCCGCCTCGCGTGGGTTGTTCTGAACTGCATCCCGCCCATGAGAGGCCGCCCGCGATGGCGTCGATCATCATGCCCAGGCCATATCCCTTGTGGCCTTGTGGACCGCCTAAGGGCAGCATTGCCACGTCGCTGCCCTTGAAGCGATTGGGGTCATTCACGGGATTGCCGTCTGCATCTATGAGCCAGCCATCGGGTGTTTGTTGTCCGCGTGCGCGATACACATCGACTTTGCCACCGGCAGACATACTGGTGGTTATGTCGAGCATGAGGGGAGGACCGGGGGGGGGGGGCCCACTGAAG